>JANLFX010000199.1 GCA_024653325.1 Anaerolineae bacterium | reverse complement strand
ATATTCTGCCACAAATTCGCCGGATGAGCCAATCAATTTACCGGAAACTATAGTACGAATGGGAGTACCAGAATGCATCATGGGCATTGCGCCATATGCGGGGATTGAGAGGCAGGATGGTGCTCACCCGCAACAATCAGCCGCTGGCAGCGATGCAATACCAAGGACGACTGCTCCACACCTGGAGCGAGATGATCTACGCTGGACGCGGTTATCGTCTGTCTTTGATCAAAGGCCAGCCGGATAAGTATATTCTCGCGGACGAAGACGGCAACGAGTTGCTCACGGCCATAGCTGGCGATCCGCTGCGGGTCCAATTGAACCGGGCCCTGCCCTTGACCATATTAATAATGGCAGTCATGCGCATCGTGGACGAGCTGTCCTCGACCGCCGCTATCCTCTGAGCCGTGCCAGCGGCCATTCGTAGATACATTGTTCCGCCAAATATTGATACATCCAAAGAAGGAGAAACAAAAGCCATGAGAACCATTCATTCTCCCCTTTACGTATTGAAACCTTATGAGCGAGGCATCCAGGAAACTCTGGGCAAATACTCCGGCTTCATCATGCCCGGGCTGGGGTTCCAGATTCCGATGATCCAGATCATCCGCGTCCGCGACATCCGTGAGCACACCATGGACATCCCGCCCCAGTCGGTGATCACCAAAGACAACGTCGAGATTCAGGTAGACGGTGTCATGTGGGTACGCCCCGCCACTGATGAGGAGTCCATCAAGAGAACCTTCTACAACATTGACAACTGGAAGCGGGCGGTGATCCAACTGGCAATGACCAACCTGCGCCAGGAATTCGGCGATCTGACGCTGGATGAGAGCTTAGTGGCACGCGAGAGAATCGCCAACAACTTGCAGGCCGTGCTCAATCAATTTGCTGTTGAGTGGGGACTGGTGGTGAGCAAGGTGGAGATCATGCTCATTGACCCGCCCGAGGACATCAAACGGGCCATGCACAAGCAGAAAACAGCCGAGCAGGAACGGCGGGCCATGCGCTTGCTGGCCACCGGCGAGTTTGAGGCTGCCGAGCAGCAAAAGCTGGCTATGATCCAGCGGGCTGAGGGCGAACGAGAAGCAGCGATCAAGGTCGCCGAGGGCAAGGCCGAGGCCATCCGCCTGGTCAACGAAGCTGCCCAGAAGTACTTCCTGGGTAACGCCCAGGCGCTGAAGCAGATGGAAATGACCGAGAGTGCCTTGCGCGAAAACGCCAAGATCGTCATCACCGAACGAGGCATCAGCCCGACTCTATTGCTGGGCAGCCTACCGGTCTCCGTGAACCAGTCCGAGAAACAGGGGGCGTGAAACGTAAAGACGTGACTTAGGGCGTGAGAGTCACGCATCACGTTTTACGCCAGCATAGGTAACTCGACAATGTTAAATTCGGGCTTTTTGACCTCTCCTAACCCCTCCCTCACC
>JANLFX010000198.1 GCA_024653325.1 Anaerolineae bacterium | reverse complement strand
TTTCGCTCTCTTGGACGGCTGAAGCCATCACTACGAACAAAAACGCCAATGTCCAGTTAAGGAGAGTGAATGGCAACTCAGGCCGGCCTGGCAGACACTTTGCGCAACAAGAACCTCTTTGCCCTGTGGATCGGACAACTGATATCTCAAATAGGCGATCAGTTCGCCACCATTGCCGTACTGCTGCTGGTCAACAACCTGACGGCTTCGACGTTGCCCCTGGCCATTCTGGCCCTATCCCTGACTATACCCCAGATCATCTTCGGTCTACTGGGCGGGGTGTTCGTAGACCGGTGGGATCGCAAAACGGTGATGATTGTGTCCGATGTTGTCCGCGGCCTGGCCATCTCGGCCGTTCTACTCATCCATCGGGCAGATCAGTTGTACATCCTGTACCTGGCGATCTTTATAATGTCCACCATGGGGGCTTTTTTCTATCCAGCCCGCAATGCCGTCATTCCCAACATCGTTCCTGAAAGAATGCTGCTGCCAGCCAACACCTTGGTCCAGAGCAGCCAGCTCCTGGCACTTCTCTTCGGTATCTCGGCGGCGGGCCTGGCCGTCGGTTGGCTGGGCACATCTTTTGCCTTCGCCTTCGATGCGGTGACCTTTGGAGTGTCGGCAATAGCTATCCTGACCATGTCCATTCCCCCTTTGACAAACCGCTCTACTCAGACCAGCGTGCGAACGATATGGAACCAGTTGTTGGAAGGGCTGCGCTACATCAAGGATAGTTCTCTGCTGACCAACGTGCTGCTCATCACCTCGGTGGCTACGCTGGGTTTCGGCTCAATGTTGATCCTGGGCCTCAAATACCTGGACCTGGAGCTGGGGGTCAGTGCCCAAAGGTTGAGTTTTCTGTATCTGTTCCTGGCGCTGGGCATGGTCATTGGTGGAGCAGTCCTGAACCATCTGACGTCCAGGGTGCGAATTAACGTCACCGTGGGAATGTGCATTGTGTCCCTGGGACTGGCTATTATTGTCTTCGCTCTGGCTCCCAATTACCCGCTGGTCCTGGCGGCGGCAGTAATCATCGGAGTGACCATCGTGGCCGCCAGATCCGTCCTGATCACTATCACCCAGACGTTGGTGCCGGATGAAAAGTGCGGCCGGGTGCAGAGCGCGGTGAACATGGTGATCAATGCCTCAACCAGCGCGGCAATGGCCCTCTCCGGCGTGCTGGGCGACCTCATCGGCGTGCAAGTCACTTTCGTCACCGCCGGGGTCATTACTCTGTTTTCAGGGGTGGCAGCGATTTCCGTGTTGCAGGGAGTGACGACGGCAATGCGGACCCATGAAGAGCCGGTAGAAAGCTCTTAGGCCAGGCTTGTATCCGACACTCCAAACCCCGCCGCTCTGGCAATAGTCTTGAAAGAAAAAACGGAGGGCAGGGTGAGAAAAGAGGTACTGGACGATATCATCCGTCGCATCGTCGAAGTGGCGCAGCCGGAGAAAATCATCCTCTTCGGTTCGGCGGCGCAGGGGGAAATGCACCGAAGAAAGTCCCAATAGCCCCTCAGAGCATGTCTAAAAATTAGGCTAGCGATTAGAAATCACGCCTGGTGAGCCTCCGGCTGGC
>JANLFX010000197.1 GCA_024653325.1 Anaerolineae bacterium | reverse complement strand
TACCCATCGCTGTGCGTGTGGGTGGCTATCACCGGGTCTTCAGGGACTCCCCAGATGTTATCCCGGCCAGACCACAGGTCATAGTGCCCGGAGGGGTCCACGTATTTGAGGGGGTTGTTCGCAGCATATGTGTACCTGTTAAGGTCCTGGGGATTGCCGGGGTTGGGCACAATCGTATCCGCGCTGACAAACCGCCCCAGCACGGGATCGTAGAAGCGGGCGTGGTAGTCGTACAGCGCTATTGTACCCTCGTTTCGCTGGCCTGTAAAGGCGAAGTCGGTGGGCAGGGCGGGCAGGACGCCGATGCGGGTCTCACCGTAGGGGAAGTAGCTCACACGGCTGCCGGGTATCTCGTTGCCGCTGCCGTCGCTCAGCAGGCTGGTGGAGCCGAGATGGTCGGTGTGGATGTAGTATACCACACCCTCCTGTCTCATCGCAACTCGTTGCCCGCCGAAGTGGTAGTATTTCGTGATCTGCACGACGACGGTGCTCGCCTCGGCCCAGTTGCCGGTGTTACGTACGTAGTCCGTGGCGCGGACACGGAAGGGAACGGATACAAGCAGATAAGCGGATGACGCCCCTCCATCCGCTTATCCGCTTCCTCATCCGTTGCCGGAAGTGTTGGATTTCGGCTGCGCCTTAACCCAACCCATGGACTGCGCTCTCTCCTGTCACGTTTCCGCGAATCACTGTCTACAAGCCATAGAGCAGATTGTAGACGTAAAACACTGTCAGGGCCAACAGAAGAAGGGAGCCCACCAAGCCGTTCCCTCGTCTGCCCATTCGAAAGTGAAATATGATATTACCGATAGTAAAAGCTGCCCAGAACACCATGATCGGCACAGTGAGCAGACTTCGGACCAGGAACATCATTAGCATGGATCCTATTATCACGCTGTTAAATAACCAGCGATGTCTCGTGATATGACCTAGTACCACTCTCCATGCAGCCTCAAATGAGCGATCGATCTCAAGCACACGTCTATATTCCATAATCGCGGCCGCGTGTTGTCGATCCATCTGGTAGGCAATACCTAGCCTGACATGGTACCAGCTATTGTTCGGTTCTATGCTGGCACCCTTTTTGAAGTTATCGATGGCTTCCTGAAACCGATTCTGACTCAATGCCACCAAGCCGAGCGTACCATAGGCTGCGGCCAGATTCGGTTCAATTCTCAGAGCTTTTCTCGCCTCCGCTCCACTTTCTTCGATCCTCCCCTGTCGTAGATAAGCATTTGCCAAAACTACATGTGGCTCAGCAAGCTGCGGATCCAGTCCCAGAGCGCAATGGCACTCAATAATCGCCTCTTCGCACCGACCGAGAGCAAGAAGGTTCTTGGCCAACTCTATATGCCCCGAGGTATCCCCCGGATTAGCTGCGAGGAACTCCCGAAGCTCCTCTACCGCTGCCTTGTACTTTCCAGATGTATAGTCTTTTCTAGCTATGTTCAAGAATTCGTTCATCACTAACCCCCTGTAGGCACTGGTGCTGAACGGAACCACTGCCACGGTTGTATGGCACCTTGGCTCCATATATAGAGCCCCACCGCAACTGATACACAGCTAGCTGCACCGGTCGGATCTCCACCTCTATCCTTTCTGTAGTTTCTACGGAAACCATTAGGCTTTCCCCTAGCAACTCATGCGTCACCCGCCGGCCGACAGAAAACTTGACCGAGGTAAGGGAGGGGTGTTGTGATACCCCAAACTCG
>JANLFX010000196.1 GCA_024653325.1 Anaerolineae bacterium | reverse complement strand
AATGTCGCGTGTCGCTGCCATCCGGCAGTAGACCAAATTAGCGGAAACTATAGTACGAACAATCCCCAGGAAAAAGCTTTCCTCTTCCCGACGGGCCAGGCATGTGAGTTGGATGGCCGTTGGGCGGACCTCGCGGTCAGGTTGGGTGAAAACGATATGAGCATCCTTTCCCCGGGCAGCGTCTTCCAAGGCTGTAATAAGGGTCTTTTCCCCGCCGACAAGAACCAGCACATCGGACAACGGGTGGCCAATCATGGCTGAAGGGGGGCTATCGGCCAGGGCCAGCATTGCCGGGTTCGCCCATTCTATGTATCCCCGGTTATCCAGCAGGCACATACCCCTATCCGCATCCCTGAAGGCAGCTAACAGGGATGTAAACCTGTCTTGCATGAGGTGGGTGGATGGCTCGCGCAGAAAAAGGTGCATGCTGGCCTGCCCGTTCTCATCCCACCACACCGAGGTGTCCATCTCCAAATCCTTGCGTATCCCCTGGGCAGTGAGAATGGTGACCTGGTTGCGGTGGGAGACCGTTTCTCCGCGTTGGCGGCGGAGGTAATAGTCTTCCATCATCGGTACCTGCTCTGGCGCAATGAGTTTTCGGAAATCCATACCGATGAGTTCGTCGTGGGCGTAGCCGGTGAGGCGAGCAAATTCTTTGTTGGCGAAAGTGAAGCGGTAGGCATGGCCGATCATGGCCAGGGCCTCCGGCGATGACTCAATGGCGGAACGATACCGCTGTTCCGAGGTACGCAGGGCCTCGTAAAGGCGGGCATTCTCGATGGCCACCGCCGCATGGTCGGCCAGGGCGGAAAGCATCTCTTCGTCTTCCTGTGTGAAATCGCGTCTCTGTACCTGGTTGTCTACCGAGAGCACGCCGATGTTCCGGTCTTTGATTCTGATGGGCACTTGCAACAGGGCGCGGGCCATGTAGCCCGTGCGAACCAGACCGTTCTCCTCGTCTGCACCAATCCGCAGGGGCTTGCCCGTTTTCAGCACCTGTTCAAAAGTATCTCCGCGGGCTTTCAACCGCAGGCGGCGGATCTCTTTGTGTCCCAGGTTTTTGGCAGCTCTGATGTATAAAGTGCCATTTTCCCCTTCTTGCAATGCCAACTGGCCCTCTTCTGCGCCGGTAATGGAAATGCTGAGCTTCACAATCAGGCGCAGCAGTGCGTCCAGGTCCAGGAGAGAGGCGACGGCTTTGCCGGCGCTATGCAACACGCTCAACTGCTGAACTCGCCGTTGAAGGGCGGCGGTGAGGTTTTCTTTGTCACGCCGTAACCGGCTTTCCGTTAATGCCCGGGCCACACTGTCCAGGATTTCCTCAGCGGTAAAGGGTTTGACAATGTAATCCCGCACACCCAGGCGCAGGGCTTCGACGGCCACGTGCTCCGACCCGTGGCCAGTCATCATAATCACCGGGGCTTTCAATCCCTTGGATTGCCAGAGGCGCATGATTTCCAGGCCGCTTATATCAGGCAATTCCAGGTCGAGGAGGATAAGATCAGGTTGGGCGGTCAACGCCAACGCCAGGCCATCCCGACCGTTGCGGGCGGTCAGGGGCTCATAGCCTGCTTGAGGGAGGACTTTATCCCTGAGGAGGGATAGAATCGCTTCACTGTCGTCAATGGCCAGAATTTTCTCTTGGCTCATAGTACATCCTCAGAGGCGCTGAACAGTATCTGCGGGCCCGATGCTGAATAAAGAATACCACAAAAGGACGCAATAGTCAAAAGGGTTGATTCCCCAGGTGCGTTTCAGTTTCGGGGCAGGTTTGTCCCGTAGCGGCCAACCGCTGCTGCGTCCTGAGCCCGCCGAAGGGCTGCG
>JANLFX010000195.1 GCA_024653325.1 Anaerolineae bacterium | reverse complement strand
CATGGTCTGGATGCCCAAACTGGCAGAAACGGGAGCCCTCCGACCATTGAACGACCTCATTGACCAATCAGGAGTGGACCTGAACGACTTCTATCCTGAACTGCTCAAGATTGACCGCTACGATGACACCTACTACGCCCTGCCGGTCAGCACCAACAACCTGGAACTGTTCTACAACAAGGACATGTTCCGCGAGGCAGGATTGGACCCCGAAGACCCACCGGAAACCTGGGATGAGCTCGTCGAATACGCGCAGAAACTGACCAAGCCTGACGGATCGCAATGGGGAATGGAACTGTACACCCAGACCGGCGAGGGCTTGACCTGGCAGTTTCAGGTCTATCTGTGGCAGACCGGAGCAGACTTCCTGACCGAGGACTTCTCGGCGCCGGCCTTCGACTCACCAGGCGGCGAGAAAGCACTCCAGTTCTGGGTGGACCTGATCCACAAATACAAGGTGACACCGCTGGCCGAATGGGGACTCTTCGGCCAGGGAAAGGCAGCCATGGTGATGGACGGCTCCTGGATGGTTGGTATCTGGGCCGAGACTACACCCTTCGAGTGGGGCACCGCGCCAATGCCACTCCCTGAGGGCGGCGAGCCAGCGACCAACATGGGCGGTGAACACATCTTCATCTTCAAATCCACCCCTGAACAAGAGGCCGCCGCCTGGGACTTCGTGAACTGGCTGACCAGTACCGAGACCCAGGTCAAATGGGACGAGGAAACGGGCTTCATGCCGGTCCGTGACTCGGTGGCCCAGGATCCCGGCTACCAGAACTGGCTGGCCTCCACGGAGCCTCGTCTGAAACCCTTCGTAGACAACCAGAAGTATGCCCACGCCCGGCCGCCAATCACCAACTACCCTGAGGTCTCCGATGCCTTCTCACGGGAGTTGGAGAAAGCTCTGCACGGCACGGTGACACCCGCCGAAGCCCTCCAATCGGCCGCCCAGGCCGTGACTGCTGTGTTGGGGGGCAAGCCAGTTGCAGCGAAACCGATCACATTGACGTTCTGGAACTACTGGGATGGCAAGAACGGCGAGGTCATCCAGGAGCTGGTTGACCAGTACAATGCCGAGCATCCCAATATCACCGTCAAGAACGTCTACATCGGCTGGGGGGAACTTCTGCCCAAGCTTCAGACGGCGGCAGCGGGTGGCGAGATGCCCGACATCGCCGCTGGCGACATGGTCTGGATGCCCAAACTGGCAGAAACGGGAGCCCTCCGACCATTGAACGACTTCATTGACCAATCAGGAGTGGACCTGAACGACTTCTATCCTGAACTGCTCAAGATTGACCGCTACGATGACACCTACTACGCCCTGCCGGTCAGCACCAACAACCTGGAACTGTTCTACAACAAGGACATGTTCCGCGAGGCAGGATTGGACCCCGAAGACCCACCGGAAACCTGGGATGAGCTCGTCGAATACGCGCAGAAACTGACCAAGCCTGACGGATCGCAATGGGGAATGGAACTGTACACCCAGACCGGCGAGGGCTTGACCTGGCAGTTTCAGGTCTATCTGTGGCAGACCGGAGCAGACTTCCTGACCGAGGACTTCTCGGCGCCGGCCTTCGACTCACCAGGCGGCGAGAAAGCACTCCAGTTCTGGGTGGACCTGATCCACAAATACAAGGTGACACCGCTGGCCGAATGGGGACTCTTCGGCCAGGGAAAGGCAGCCATGGTGATGGACGGCTCCTGGATGGTTGGTATCTGGGCCGAGACTACACCCTTCGAGTGGGGCACCGCGCCAATGCCACTCCCTGAGGGCGGCGAGCCAGCGACCAACATGGGCGGTGAACACATCTTCATCTTCAAATCTACCCCTGAACAAGAGGCCGCCGCCTGGGACTTCGTGAACTGGCTGACCAGTACCGAGACCCAGGTCAAATGGGACGAGGAAACGGGCTTCATGCCGGTCCGTGACTCGGTGGCCCAGGATCCCGGCTACCAGAACTGGCTGGCCTCCACGGAGCCTCGTCTGAAACCCTTCGTAGACAACCAGAAGTATGCCCACGCCCGGCCGCCAATCACCAACTACCCTGAGGTCTCCGATGCCTTCTCACGGGAGTTGGAGAAAGCTCTGCACGGCACGGTGACACCCGCCGAAGCCCTCCAATCGGCCGCCCAGGCCGTGACTGCTGTG
>JANLFX010000194.1 GCA_024653325.1 Anaerolineae bacterium | reverse complement strand
GAAAGGAGATGTATGCTGCATGTCGTGCCACTCCGACTGTAGTATACAAGGAAACATGGCAAATGTTACGAAGAAGAAAGACCTGCTGGATCGGATAGGTGATTTCGTGGTCCATCATCGGGGACTGCCGGTACTGTTAGGCGTGGGGTTAGTCATTCTCAACTACATTCTGGCGGCTGCCTGGCCTTCTGCGGCGGTGGCCCAGGTATCCAACATTTTCCTGCGCTTTCTGCGGTTTGTGATTGTCACCAACCTGTTTATGCATTTGGGAGTTATCATCAGCCTGGTGGGAATACTGCTGGGCGACGTTCTGTAGAACACCTCGTTACCGCCGCCCCGCGCGCCAGATGGAGTACAGCAGCCACAGGCCCAAAATACTGGCGGAGATAAAGGCAAAACCCGCCGGGATGAGAATCCATACCGCCTGGTTATCTATAAAAGTGGGCAACAGCAATGCCAGGCCGACAATGAAAGCAGCCACCAGGATACTGACGGCCAAACGGTTGGCAATACGGTCTAACTTGTGTAAGGCGCTGCCCATCTCTTTCAATTTCAAGGTGACTTCCAGGTCCCCTTCCTCAACTTGCTCGAGAAGGCGAGGGATTCGCCGGGGCAGAACCATGAACAGCTCGCCCCACTCGTCCGCTCCTTTGGCTATCTTTTGCCCCCAGACGCGAGGTGAGGTCATCTGGCGGACAAATTGCTCAACGTATGGCTGGCTCACCGCAAAGATGTCAAAGTCGGGGGCCAATTTCAAGCCCACGCCCTGCATCATGTTCAAGGTCTTGCCCAGCAACCAAAGTTCACTGGGCAGGCGCAGTTGATGGCGATAGGCAATAGGTATGACTTCACTGACCACTTCTTGGGCGCGAATTTCTTTCAAAGGCAGGCCCTGGTACTTGATCAGCAGGCGATCTATATCCCGCCTTAACCTCTCGCGATCTACCCCGCGTTGAGCAGCACTCATGTGGATGAGTTGTTGCACAACTTTCTCACTGTTCAACTGGGTGGCGGCGATGAAAAGATGCACCAGGTCCTCTTTGAGCTGTGAGCTCAGTTGACCGACCAGTCCGAAGTCCATAGCCCCGATAATTTCACCGTCCATGACCACAAAATTGCCGGGGTGGGGATCGGCATGGAAAAAACCGTCTACCAGGATTTCTTTGATAATCATGCGCGCACAATTCAGGGCAATCTGGTGACGATCAAATCCCGCTGCTTCCAGGGCTTCCACGTCATCAATCTTGATGCCACTGATGTGTTCAAAGACGATCACCCGCTGGGTGGTATAATCCCAATAGACCTGGGGAATGTAAAGGTACTTTTCACTGGCGAAATTGCGGCGGAAACGCTCGGCATTGTGTCCTTCCCGCCGGTAATCCATCTCGGCCCTGAGAGTGAAGGCGAAATCCTCGGCGATCTCGGGCAAGTCGTAGATTTCCCCCAAAGGGGTGCGCTCCTGGAGCAGGCGTGCCAGGTCGAAGAATATGTCCAGGTCAGCCTCGATAGTCTTTTCAATGTCTGGCCGCTGCACTTTCACTACCACCTTTTCGCCACCAGGTAATGTGGCCTGATAGACCTGAGCCAGCGAGGCCGCGGCCAGGGGTTCGGGGTTGAAAGAGGCGAACAGTTCATTCACCGGAGAACCCAGTTCTTCCTCGATTTTCTTTTGCACCACTGTCCATGGGTCCGGGGGCACGGCGTCCTGTAATTTCTCCAGTTCCGCAATGTAGGCAGGGGGAATGATGTCTGGGCGGGTGCTCATTATCTGACCGAGTTTGACGAACGTGGGCCCCAGTTCTTCAATGGCCAGACGTATCCGCTCCGGCGTGGTCAAGGGCGGTCTTTCGGCCACTTCACGACGCATCAAACGGTGGGACATGGGCAGATATGAAGTCAGGCCCAATTGGTCAACCAGTTCGCCGAAGCCGTATTTGAGCAATACCTGGGCGATTTTGCGATAGCGCTTGAGATGTCTATACGTACGCCCCAATCGTCTCATTCAGGCCCCCTGATAACTGCTGGCGATGTTGGGTGCTATTCCTCGCGGGCTTGTAACCCGCAAAGGTTCCAACCAACCGGTCCGTAGCCGCCAGCCAGGGTCTGATGATACACCACGTGTATCGGCTTGTCAAATCCTCCACATAGGACAAGTTTAAACCTGTCCTACTCGATTTGTGGAAGGGGGTATCTCGACAATGTTAAATTCGGGCTTTTTGACCTCTCCTAACCCCTCCCCCCACCCT
>JANLFX010000193.1 GCA_024653325.1 Anaerolineae bacterium | reverse complement strand
GACGCTGACCGGCCTGTTCGTTTACTTACCGTTCGCTATAGTGGACATGAGCGTACTAAATTTGCATTCTCATCCTCGCAACGGCAGCGAGCGCCATCGGCCCTCGCTGCCCTTTGTCAGGAGAGATGAGCCGATGGATATAGATACCCTTCTTCAACAAGTACAAAAGTCTGTTCCACACGCCAACCTGGACCTGATCCGCCGGGCATACGAAGTGGCCAATCTGGCGCACGAGAATCAGAAGCGGGCCTCCGGTGAACCTTACATCCAGCATTCTCTGGCCGTGGCCCAGTATCTAGTGGATTTGTGCCCCGATTCTCCCACCATCGCCGCCGGATTGTTACACGATGTTGTCGAGGATTCCGTTCTTAGCCTGCAAGACCTGCGTCAGGAGTTCGGCGACGAAATAGCCCGTCTGGTGGATGGGGTGACCAAATTGGGCGAGATCGGCAAGCTCAGTCAGATGAGTCGGCGTGACCTTCAGGATCAGGAGGCCGAAAGCCTGCGCAAGATGTTTCTGGCTATGGTAGACGACGTGCGCGTGGTGCTTATTAAGCTCGCCGATCGCCTGCATAACATGCACACCCTCGCTGCTCTCCCCGAAGACCGTCGTCGCCGCCTGGCTAAAGAGACCCTTGACATTTTCGCTCCGCTGGCCAATCGCCTGGGCATATGGCAGGTCAAGTGGGAATTGGAGGACCTGGGATTCCGGCACCTGTACCCTGAGAAGTACAAGGAAATTGCCGCCCTGATTGATGAGCGGCGAGCCGAGCGGGAAAAGTATGTAAATGCTATCGTGGAAAACCTGCAACGCGAGTTGGAGAAGGCAGGTATTGAAGCGGAAGTCTCAGGACGGCCCAAGCACATTTATTCCATCTACCGCAAAATGGAGCGCAAAGGTCTCCCCTTCGACCAGATTTATGACGTGCGCGGCGTGCGGATCATTGTCAACGACATCCCTACTTGTTACGTGGTCCTGGGTATCGTGCATAACTTGTGGCGGCCTATCCCTGGCCAATTCGATGACTTTATTGCCACGCCCAAGGATAACATGTACCAATCGCTCCATACAGCGGTGGTAGCCGATGATGGTAAGACTTTGGAAGTGCAAATTCGTACCCGCGAAATGCACCGCATCGCCGAGTACGGGGTCGCTGCTCACTGGCGTTACAAAGAGCAGATGCACCGGGATATAGCTTTTGAAGCCAAAATTGCCTGGCTACGCTCCTTGATGGAGTGGAGGCAGGACGTCACCGATGCTCAGGAGTTTGTAGATTCCCTCAAGAGCGATGTTTTCAAGGATCGGGTGTATGCCTTCACCCCGCGCGGCGATGTCGTGGATTTGCCGGCCGGGTCTACTCCTATAGATTTCGCTTATCACATTCACACCGAAATCGGACACCGTTGCCGAGGGGCTAAGGTCAATGGCCGGTTAGTCGGCCTCGATTACCAGCTCCAGAACGGCGACCAGGTCGAGATACTCACGGCGAAGCGGGGAGGTCCCAGCCGGGACTGGCTTAATCCGCACTTGAACTACATCAAAACCGCCCGCGCCCGGCAGAAGATTCGCCAATGGTTCCGTCGCCAGGATCGGACGGAGAACATTGCCCAGGGGCGGGAATTGCTGGCCAAAGAACTGCGCCGCCTCAATGTAGAGCAGGAAAGCTACGAAGACATCGCCAAGCTCTTCAACTACGAAAAAGTGGATGATTTCCTGGCGGCCATCGGCTATGGCGATATCAGCGCCCAACGCATCGCCACCAAGGTGCTGGAAGCCGAGTTAGAACAGGCCGAACAGCCGATCCACCTTGTTCAGGCCGTACCCGCCGGTCCGCCCGAGATCCGAGTCAGAGGGGTGGGCAATCTGCTGACCCATCTGGCCAGGTGCTGCCACCCGTTGCCCGGTGAGGATATTGTGGGCTACATCACCCGGGGAAGAGGGGTGACCATTCACCGCCGTGACTGCCCTAACATTCTGCGTACTAATGAACAAGAGCGATTGATCGAGGTGGATTGGGGACCGGCAGTGAAAACCTATCCGGTGCGGGTCGTCATCCGGGCCTATGACCGGGGTGGTCTGTTACGCGACATCGGCACGGTAGTGGCTGGAGAGGACGTTAACATGACGGCGGCTAACATCACCACCCAGGCGAAAAAGAACATGGCCACCATAGTGGCTACGCTGGAGATCGCCGACCTGGCCCAACTCAGTCGGGTGTTGGCTAAAATCGAACAGGTGCACAACGTGGTAGAGGCCCGCCGACAGCGAGGATAAAAAGACCTCCGAGGTTTTCAACACCCCGGAGGTCGGGCTCTTAAGAGCATATCTGAAAATTAGGCTGGCGATTAGAAATCACGCCTGGTGAGCCTCCGGCTGGCCG
>JANLFX010000192.1 GCA_024653325.1 Anaerolineae bacterium | reverse complement strand
TTCCCCTCTCCGCTGCGGAGAGGGGAAGGGGGTTGGGGGATGAGGTGAGGTCCATTTTGTTGCCATTTATGTTAATCTAACATTGTCGAGTTATCGAGTCATTGGTCATTTGGGGGTAGCAATACCTCGCGAGTGCCGGTACCGCCCTGAGGTGGTCCTACATAGCCTTTTTCTTCCAGCAGGTCCATCAACCGCGCGGCGCGGGAATACCCGATACGCAACTTGCGCTGCAACAGGGAAATCGAGGCCCGGTTGGCCTCGCGCACTACCCCAATGGCTTTCTCCAGCAAGTCATCCTCCAGGTGGGCCTGGGCAGCTTTCTCACGCATCTCCTCCCACAACGGCCGCTGCACGAAATCCTCTGGGCGGGCCGATACCAGATCCGGAACCTCTGCTGTGCGCGCCCCTTTCCAGTAATGCACCAGCCGGTTGAGTTCCCGGTCGGAGACGAAACAACCTTGCAGCCGTATGGGTGAGGCTTTGTCCGAAGCCATGTACAGCATATCACCTCGCCCCAGCAGCCGTTCTGCGCCGCCCATGTCCAGGATCACCCGCGAGTCTACCTGGCTGGTGACGGCGAAGCTGATCCGGGCCGGGAAGTTGGCCTTAATCAACCCGGTGACCACGTCTACGCTGGGCCGCTGGGTGGCGATAATCAGGTGAATGCCGGTGGCGCGGGACATCTGCGCGATGCGACACACGTACCGCTCCACCTCGTCCGGAGCCAGCATCATCAGATCGGCCAATTCGTCAATTACGACCACAATGTACGGCATCCGCTCGCTTTTTTCCGCCATCCGTTCATTGTAGTTCTCGATGTTGCGTGCCCCTACGCTGGCGAAACGATTGTATCGTTGATCCATCACTCGGGTGACTTCACGCAGCGTGCCCACTACCCGCTCCAGATCCACCACCACGGGAGTCATCAAATGGGGGATACCGTTGAAGTTGGTCAGTTCGACGCGCTTGGGGTCCACCATGATCAGCTTCAGTTCGTCGGGAGTATTGTTGCACAGCAGGCAGGCGATGATAGCGTTGATGCACACTGACTTGCCTGACCCGGTCGCGCCGGCGATAAGCAGGTGGGGCATGGTGGCCAAATCAGCCACAATCGGCTGCCCGGACACATCCTGACCCAAAGCCAGCTTGAGCTTGGAGGGCATTTTCTGGAAGGTCTCCGTCTCCATCACGCTGCGCAGGGAGACCAGGGCGATCTCCGAATTTGGCACCTCAATGCCGACGATAGAACGCCCGGGCACAGGGGCTTCGATGCGCACCGGTGCGGCGGCCAGAGCCAGGGCCAGGTCGTCGGCCAGGGCCTGGATCTTGCTTACCTTGACCCGGGTGCGTCGGCCACCTCGCCCGTCTACGAAGCCAGGTTCTACTCCGAACTGGGTAATAACCGGCCCCTGATTAACTTCCACTACCCGCACCGGCACACCGAGACTGTTCAGCGTCTCCTCGATCACCCGCGCCCGCGCTCGAATCTCCGCCTGGCTCATTTCCTGTTCAGTGCTTTCTTCGAGTATTTCCTCGACAGGCGGCAATTGCCATTCCTGCTTTCCGCCGATGATCACCGGCAGGGGTTGAGGTGCAGAAGGCGTGACGGGTGGCGCCGCTGGAACGGCTTGAGATTCGGTGAGAGCTGGTTCTGGGGGCGGAACAGGTGGTATGCTATGTGATTGCGGGACTCCATTGCGGCGAATGGTTATTGGCCGGAAGCGGGCATCATACCAGGCTCGTAGCTTTTGCCAGCCTTGTTGCAACGCAGGAACCATTTCCGTGAGCGAGAGCCCCAACAGGAGAATAAGCGTAACGGCTATCAAAGTGAGGATAATGACAATTGCCCCGATGCGGCCCGTTGCTGATACCACCAGTTGGCTTACCATCCAACCCAGGTATCCGCCCCCTTTGCCCGCATCGGCCAGGGCCAGAGAATCCTCGGCACCGGGCAACAGGTGCAGCAAGGCCAGGACCAGGACAAACAACGAGCTGATGCCTATCACCCGCTCCCAGCGAAGAGGAAGCTCGTGACCCATCCCTTTAAACAGCAGCCACAACCCTGCTGCGGCCATCCCGATGAAAGACACGTAAGCTCCCCAACCAAACAGGATACGCAGCAGGGTTAACCACCCGGTGGTCAATGCTCCCTGGCTAAAAGGGAGTAAACTCAGGATGGTAAGCACGGCCAGACCCAGCAAAACAGAGCCCGCAATCGAGGCTTGCAAAGCAGGGCTGAGCTGGATCACCGGTGCAGGTGATTTCCGACTTGGCGTTTTCTTCTTCCTGGTGGTAGAATTTCGTTTCGCCATAGCTCAAATGTTCTCCAGAGAGCTATGCAAATTATACCACAATTTCTGGAAAGAGTAAATCAAGTAAGACAGGCGTGACTGTTCGACAACCGGTAAAATTGGTGTAAGATTAAGAGCAGACTAGACCG
>JANLFX010000191.1 GCA_024653325.1 Anaerolineae bacterium | reverse complement strand
CAGGGCTTCAAAAGTGTAAACCTATTTCCGCCAGAATGATGAACCATCCCTAAACGTAGATACCCCATAAGCACGCCGCAGCTCGCGTCGAAACTCTCGGACCTGTCTGAATGCCTCGTGCCATTGGTCTACCGGCAACGCCAACGCTGAAAACACGCATATTTGCTCATCACGCGAGTCATCAATGTAGAAAAGATGCATTGTTGAGCTACCTACCCCCACCCGCGCAAGCACAGGCGCACCCGGCACAGGCACACGCGCAGGCGCAGGCACAGCCCCCACCACTGCTCCGCCCACTGGTCCTGGCGGTCACTGGCGGCGGGTTAGTCACCTGGGTCACCCCGCCAGTGAACCGCTCCACACTGCTCACCACCCGGCCGGCTATACCTTCGATGCCACCGACCACCGTGCCAGCGAAGGCCGCTCCGGGCAGCGTGGGCAAAGTGACCTGCTTACCGCCAGTGCCGGTCGCGGAGGGGCGAGCCGTGCCACCACCTGCCGAAGCGGTGGCCGCTCGCCACGGGTGATAGTACCACCACCACGTGGGCAGGAACACCGGTCCCTCGCGGAAAGTGCGCTGAGTTTTGTCGTCGTAATCCTTGTCCATCATCAGCCACTCCAACCCTTCGTCGAAGCGCTTGGAGCGCACTTCAGGGGTGTCACTGGTCTGCACTTGCTGCCACGCCCGGTTCACGATGTCCTTGTAATACGCCACCGACTCCTTGCGGCTAAAGCCCTTTAGCTTCTGGTTGACCTCTTTGATCAGGTCCACCATCATTTCCCGCAGACGCTTCTCGGATAGTGCACCGTCTTTATCCACCGCCTCCAGAAATTGTTTTTCATAAGGGCGCAGGTCTGAAGGCACATCGGGGGAAACCTGCACTCGCAGAGGATTGTCAGACAAAACGGTGATCGCCCCCTTTTTGAGCAGCCCAAAGAGAATCATAGTTAACACTTTGTTCAAAGGCGTTTCCAGCAGAATGGCCGCCTCCACTGCTGTCAGGCCGCGCTTGATGCCCACCCCTTCCACCGACAGCGTGGGGGGCAGATACTGTAACTTGCGCCGCCGTGATTGCACAGAGCCCAGAGCTATCGCGCCACCCCACAGCAGACCGAATATCAGGATGCAACACAGCGGGCTACTGCACAACGAGTTGGCCAACTGCCCAAAGATCGAGGTACTGAACGCCGGGGGTTTGTACACCGTGTCCACGTATTTGCGGGGAAAGGAGACGCCGTATTTATACTGTTTCGACCCGTCGGCAGTTTCATTCGTCCAGGTGAAGACAATCCGGTCACCCTGCAGGTCCCACGAGGTGAACTCCTGGTAGTGCCAGCGCGTCTCCTCGCTGGTGACCCCTGCCGGAAAGTGGAAGTTCACCTGTAGATAAGTAGTACCGTGTACGAACTCCTTGCCAAAGGCGGTGGGATAGAACTCCACGCTGGCGTAGGTATCATCCTTGCTGTCGGGGTAGACCATTCTGGCCACGTTGATGCGCACGCGCACCGTGCCGCTTCTGCCCGGCTGGATAGCATATTTCCCCAAATGCACCTCGATGCCGGGCTTGACGTATTCTGAGTCGGCGATTTTGGACACCGGATGCCCGTCAATAGTCGCTACTGCGCTAGATAGATTGTAGCTCTCGTTAGGCATGCCCACGTCCACAATGTCAATGACGTCCGCCCCCTGGTCGCAGGTGAAGGTCAGCTCGTACTCGATGTCCGCCGAACCATCCTTGTTGATGTACACATGGGAGATGTTCTTGTCCAGAGAAAAGCGCAGGTTCTGCGCCAGGGCCGGAATCCATTCCCCCACTGACAGTATCACCAGCAACGCGATCAAAACACTAACTATCATGCGCTTATTCATCCACAACCTCCTCGCCAGCAACATGAAACCTGCAACTCGCAACTTTCACCACTTGGGCTCTTCCACGATCTGGTAGGACGCACCGCAATAGGGGCAGGAGACAATCACCGCCCCCTCGGCTACGGTGATGCTGCTTTTATCCAGTTCCGCACCGCAGTTCCGGCACTTCAGCTTTTCCAGCTCGACCTCGCCGGTGAGGTCAATCTTCTGCTCCACGGTGATTTTCTGCTCGGGCGGGGGCTGCATCCTGCGCCACAGGAAGTAGATACCCACCGCTGCTCCTGCCCAGATGAGCAACCCCACCACCAGCATCACAATCCCCTGCACCAGACGACCTCCAGGACTGGCTTCCTGGGGGCCAAAGGCTGCCCATACCCATAGCACCCCAAAAAAGTTAAAAAAACATCCGCAGAACGCGGCTATCAACCCGACCAGAGCAATCACTATCGTGGTCGTCGTTTTATTCGCAGACATTCCTGCCTCCTTATTGAATTCTTCATAAGCGGCTTCATCGGGTGAAGCTATTATACCACACCCATCCTACGATGCAAAAATGATGGGAACATTAGCTTGACAATGTTAGATTTGCCGGGCAGTGCCTACCTCACCCATCCCCACCCCAG
>JANLFX010000190.1 GCA_024653325.1 Anaerolineae bacterium | reverse complement strand
ATGACCCCGCCCTGGGACGGTGGATGCAGCCGGACACCCTGGTCCCCGACCCGCTCAACCCCCAGGCGTGGAACCGCTTCTCGTACGTTTACAACAACCCGACGAGCTACGTTGACCCCAGCGGACATCTCCCCATTGACTGGCTGCTGGACATTGGGGGCCTGGCCTTTGACATCTACCAACTCCACCAAGACCCTTCTTTGGCGAATTGGGGCTGGCTGGCGCTGGATGTTGCCCTGTGGGTATTGCCATTTGTGCCTGCGGCGGCAGGGGCACTGACTCACGCCGATGAGGCAGCAGACCTGGCGCGGGCAGCGGGGCGGATGGAGGATGTGGGAGATATGGGGCGCACTGCATATCTCCTGGGTGGAGGAGGGCCTACAGAAGAAGCAGCCGAGCAAGTGCTGGAGCTATCCAGAAAGTATCGCAGCGTTGAGGTTGTTGACATAGATCCAGAAATGGTGCGGGGGTTAGAAATGGGACTTCAAGCAAAGGGAGGAATACCGTCGAACGTGCGTATCCAAACGATGGCGGCCGCTGAGTTGGGCCCATTGCTCAACGTTGACATATTTGTAGTTGCCCCGGATCCTGGCTGGCTGAGAACCACACTCGCCGCCGACCTGAGTACAGTGGTCGGACAGGGAAGCAGGGCTTATGTGGTTTCCGAGTTCAGCTATCTTGCGGACACGTTGTCAGCCTTTGGCTACGAGTTCAGGCAGTTGTCTCGGATTGGTATATACCCAAATCCTCTCTTAGGACCATCCCCTGTCTTTAAGATTGGCAACGTGAAAATCTACTCTCACTATTTCTAGCAGTACAGCATTGTCAACCTTGCGCACCTGATTCGCTAGGGTTTTCAGGAGAAAAACATGGTTGTACTAGAGAATCGCGATTTGTCTTTCTTCCAAGATCTGATCCACGAGCTACAGACTGTTCGTGCCCAGATTCAGTTCTGTGATCAGTTAGTTGGGCTTGGAGAGAAAGTCAAATCTCTTATCGTAAAGGCGCTTCCGGCGATTTTCACACCTTACATCTTTCTCCAACGCTTGCATCACATTTCCTATATGAAGGTTTCGCTAGGTTGGTGGGCAGAACAGTGCCAATATGATGTAATTCCAAATAGGCCTGAATATATGTTGTTTGGAAGTTTGCTCAAGATTCCAGAAGAACTTCAGTCGCTCAAAATTTGGTGTTACGCCAAAGAACTATATTCAGCTCCAATTGAGCTTTTAGCATGGTGGATGGTTGCAAGTCAGCTTCAACTTACTACAGCTGAGTGGACAGCCGATACAGAATATATCACTCTAGCGATAAGAGTGAGGGGCAGATTCAAAGTCCGCTGGATTGAGGCCGAAGATGACCACCTCGATTTTTGGGTACTAAATATCGAATCAGAATCGGTACATCTACCGGCAGAGTCTTTAAGCGCAGCCTTGCTCATCATCCAACTAGCGGCTCAACAAGGTGGTGGTGCATTGACACTATGTGAGCTTGACGAACAACAAATGGAAATCCAACTGAGCATTCCCAGAGCCGAGACAAGCTCGGTTTTGCCCTCGGGATGGCTCAACTTTGACTCTAAGAGGAAGCAAATGACAGATCAGATTCTGACATTGATCGCCCTCAGTTTCAAAGATGTCTGCCAGAGGTTAAGGTTTGCTCTATCCGAGGAGGAGCTGCCTCGTCTAGAGCCACTAGTAGCAGAGGGGAAGATCCAAAAGGGGTACGATCTTGGTATAAGTTTCTTGCGTAAAATGGTTAGTAAGCTAGATGCAATTATGCAAACGTTGGATGATTGGCTGAGAGAGAACCAGGCTACTTTAGGCTGGCATTAACGGCCAGCGCTTCGCCACCCGCGTGGACGGCGGCCTACGTGTATCGCTGAAGCCGCCGAGGGCACTGATGGCGCTGAGGGGCTGCTCAGTGTCCTCAGCGCCTCAGCGGTTCCACCGTGGTCGTCAGCGACGCTGCCGGGCAGGCTTATGTTTGTCAACCGAAAAGTGACCCACATGATCATCGAAAAGTGACCCATTTTGGCCTCGGAGAGGCCGGTGTGATCATCGAAAAGTGTCCCATTTGATCGTTGAAAGGTGACCCACCCGGAGGGCAAGCGGTGGGTTGCCGTCGCCCTCCGGGCCCTTCCCTAGTCCTTTGACAATTCATCCGCCGACGGAGTGTGCCGCTGCAAACTCTGACGGAAGCGATAACTCTCGCCCACGAACTCCAGAATGTGACAGCGGTGCGTCAGGCGGTCCAACAGAGCGCCGGTCAGCCGCGCGTCCCCGAACACCTCCGTCCACTCGGCGAAAGCCAGGTTGGAGGTGACGATCAACGAGCCGCGCAGGTACTTCTGGCTGATGAAGGCGAAGAGCATTTGCGCCCCGCGTTGGCTGAAGGGCACAAAGCCGACCTCGTCCAGGATGATCAGCTCCTGCTTCATCAGCCAGCCCTCCATTTTGCTCAGCCGGTGGGCTTCCTGCGCCTCCAGCAGCTCGTTGATCAGCCCGGCGGCGGTGTAGAAGCGCACCCGCCGGCCCTGTTCGCAGGCGGCCAGCCCCAGGGCGATGGCGATGTG
>JANLFX010000018.1:41193-45008 GCA_024653325.1 Anaerolineae bacterium | reverse complement strand
CGTTTGGGCCGGAGTAGCAACCTGAAAAAGCAAAGGAATTTTCTGCTACTTACTTAGCACCTGCTCGTAGGTGAGAGTCTGGGCCTCGTTCACCAGACCGGTTATCTCCAGTTTGTAGTCTTCCAGGGACACTTGCTGCGGGCCGGCGATGGAGTTCTCGCGGAAGTCGTTGATGGAGGACAGTTTCTCGCCCTCGTACTCGCGGATTTCGACGCCCTCCAAAGCGGCGGGTTTCGAGCTTGCACATGCTACCAACACCAGTCCGACCAGTAACAAGCTCAAGGTAACATTACTTCGTTTTAACATCGGTTTGCTCCTCGTGTGATTAATTGTCCAGACGTAGCTCCCAGGCCCTGCGCAGCAGGGGGTCTGTGACAGCCGTCCCCTGGTTTGGCGGTGACCCTATCCCCGCCCATGGCGGGGGCTTCACAAGCGGTGACCCGCTTTCAAGCCCCCTGCGCAGCAGGGAGTCTGTGACAGCCATCCCCTGGTTTGGCGGTGACCCTACCCCCGCCCATGGCGGGGCTTCACAAGCGGTGACCCTACCCCCGCCCATGGCGGGGCTTCACAAGCGGTGACCCTACCCCCGTCGTTCAGCATAGCAGCCTGCAGCGGGAGCGTCCACCACTACGGTTTGTCGTACCGCGCCTTCACGCGGCGGCTCAAGCGTCCCCACAGGGCCAGACCAATGTGAGCTACAAGAAAGATGATCAAAGGTATATCGGTGTAGTGATGCAGTTTCTGAGACGTGGCTTTGCCCAGGACACCGAAAGTCAGCCGGGTCACGATGCGGAAGGCGGTGATGCCGTAGCCGGTGAGCACGGTGAACAACAGCAACAGCGCCGCCGCCCAGCCACACCACCGCCCGCCTCTTCTAAGCTTACGTTTGGACAGCAGTTCACTCATTGCCGAAGCACCTCCGCACTTTACCCAAACAAATTATCCAGCAGCATCATCACCACGAAACCGATCATCACCCCCCAGGTACCCTCACGCTCGTAGCCTTTGCGGTGGGTCTCTGGGATTATCTCGTCGCTGACCACGTAGAGCATCGCTCCGGCGGCGAAAGCCAATCCCAGGGGCAGCAGCGGGCGGGCGATCTGCACCGCCAGTACGCCGAACACCCCGGCGATGGGTTCGACCAGGCCGGAAAGCAGCGCGTACCACAGGGCTTTGGCTCTACTGTACTTTTCGCGCAGCAGGGGCAGCGCGACCGCCAACCCTTCAGGCATGTTCTGTAACCCGATGGCGATGGCCAGCGAGGTGGCTGTGGGGATGTCACCGCCGCCGTAACTGACCCCGACGGCCAGACCTTCCGGGAAATTGTGCAAAGTGATGGCGATGATCAGCAGCCAGACGCGCCGCAGGGAAGACGCCGGCCCTTCATGCCCCATGATCAGGTGTTCGTGGGGGAGGAATCTGTCCAGCAGGGATAGAAACACTGCCCCGATCAGGATGCCTGTCACGGTGATCCACACGCCGCCCAGTTCGATGGCCGGGACGATCAGGCTGAAGGCCGTAGCGGCCAGCATCACCCCAGCGGCGAAGCCCAGCATGGCGTCGAGAAACCGGTCGGAGATCCGACGCACGAAAAGCACGGGCAGTGCCCCCACGCCGGTGGCTAGTCCGGTACAGACGGTGGCTAACATGCCCAGAAGGGTCAGGTTGTCTCCCAGTATGGATCCCGGCATGGGTCTTTGTCCTCCTTTGTCATGAAACGTGAAGGCGTGGTGCGAGTTGCTCGTTATTCATTACGCATCACGCATCACGTACTCCGCGTCCCTGGCACGATGTATTGTACGCGCTTGAAAGGCTTGACTTGCTTGGCGACGTTGTTCTTCAACAGGTTGCCAGAGATGTGCATCAGCGTATCGCCGTAGTCGCTGTCCACGCCCATGCTGGCCAAGCAGGGATAGTGATGGTGCAACATCCCGGCCTCCTGTTCGGCGTCGTCCGCCGAGATGCCCACCAGCTTCTCGGCCACGTAGCGCGCGCAGCCACACACCGAATCCCGCAGGACCTCTGCCGAGGTAATGCGCCGCGATTGTGGGTCCACAGTGATGCGCAGGTCCGGCTGGCCGAAGTGACGGGCGAAGGCGGCGATGAGCGGGTCGTCGTATTCGATGCGCTGGCGGCGACCAATGCTGTAATCCTTCTCGGTCAGCGAGCAGAGGGGCTTAGGCGTGACGCAGGCCACTCCCATGTCCTCAAGCCAGCCGCGCAATTGCCGGGCCAACCCGCGAGGCAGCCAGGCCTCGCTATCTACAGCGGCGATGACCGCCCGGGCGCCGGTCAGACGGGCGATGTCGGGCAGCAGTTCGGCCACGCCCGGATGTTCGGCGAAAGATAGGATCAGGTCGGCGGGCGGGAGTTCGGCGGGCAGGTAATCCTCCGGATAGTCTATCACCGGCGGCAGGACACCCGGTGCCCGCCAGACTTCCACCGTCCATTCTGAGGGGCCGTGGGCGTGGATGTTGTCCACGTGTCGTTGGCCGTACTCGCCGGAGATGATGGCCAGGATGTGCATATCACTCACCCTCGTCCAGCAAGCGTCGCTCGCCCTCCAGCTCGCGGATGTGGGTCACGTCCTGCGACACCTCCAGCGTGCCCTGATACTCGCCCTGTTCGTCGCGCACGGCGAAGTAGCGGATGTGGATGAACTTACCCTGCATCTGAATCCAGAACTCGGCCACGTCGCGACGCCCCTCGCGGAAGTCGTCCAGGATGCGCTGCACGCGGTGGACGCTGGCCGGCGGGTGGCACTTCTGCACTTTGCGGCCGATGATGGCCGGTGAACGGGCGAAAATCCGCTCTTTGGTCTGCGAAAAGTAACGGACGGTGTCATCCTTGTCCACGTAGGTGACGTCCACCGGCAGATGCTTCAGCAACAGATTGACCTCCTGCGCCGTCAGCCAGCCGGTATCCAGCGACAGTAGCCCCTCGGCTGGTGAAGGCGTTGGCGCGGCGGCTGCGACGGCAGCTTTCGGCGGCCATTGCGTGCCGGGTTCCACGTAGCAGTAGCCTATCTCCTGCTCCTGGGCGCGGATTTCCCGCCATTCGTCTTCGCTCAGTTTCTCCAAAGCGGTGGGGAAGAGGATGTTTTCTTCTTTGTAAAACATCTCGCGGATGGCGGTGTTGAGTGGTGGGAAAAGCTCATCCAGGCGAGCCTTGAAGGCGGCGGGATCGTCGCCGGGACCGGCGGCCAGCAACTCGTCGAGGGCTTTCCATCCGGCGCGGATGTCATCGTGGATGGCCCACATCACCGAGGACGGGCCGGTGAAGCCGTGCCGCTCCAGGAAGGGGAAGAGGATGTTTTCTTTGCGCAGGTAGTGTTTCTCGTACTCGCGCAGTTCCTGCAAGCGCTCTCGTGCCCGTTGCAGTTGAGCCTGGCCGGGTGTGGTCTTGAGCTCGTCCAGGGCTTGTTGGAGCGCGTCCAGCTCGCGGGCGGCGGCGACGTTCTCGGCACGGAAGGTGTGCACCGGGTGACCGGGGGTCATCTCTGGCCTGGTCTGGGTGTCCAGTGACTCGCGAAAGACGGCGACGTGTACGTCGCACAGGCGCTTGATCTCCGTCTCCGGCAGGCCCTCGGCGATGAGGGCCTGCTCTATCGCGGCGACTTCAGCCGCACCGACATCTTGCAGCAGAACAGCAAATTCTCCCTTGACTTCTTCGACGGTTTTGCCCTCGTGTAGTTGGCGGATCAGTTTTTTCAGGATTTCTTGTCGTTTGGTTCGGTTGTTGATGTATTCGCTCATGCTATTTGCTCCTCGGTATAAGTTATCTGCAAGCCCCCGGCGCGACAGGGGGTCTGTGAC
>JANLFX010000018.1:0-41094 GCA_024653325.1 Anaerolineae bacterium | reverse complement strand
CCGCCGGATTGCCTGGTTTAGCGGTGATCCCTCCCCCGCCTTGCGGCGGGGGCTTCATTCTGCAAGCCCCCGGCGCGACAGGGGGTCTGTGACCGCCGGATTGCCTGGTTTAGCGGTGATCCCTCCCCCGCCTTGCGGCGGGGGCTTCGCGTGGGCGGGGGCTTCATTGTGCAAATCCCCGCCGCTACGGGGTCAGAAGGTTGTGCTGGCGATGCTTATCGGCAATGGTTGCCGCCAGGTTGTCCAGCGCCTTGAAATCGGCCTCCCTGGGATACCCTTGGCAAAGGACGGGGTCCAATATCTCCACCTGCAAGTTCGGAATCAGGCCGGCAATCTGTTCTATGGCCTTGCTGCTCCAGCCGTAGGAACCGATGATGGAGGCGAATTTGAGCTTGGGCCGCAGGGCGTTGGCCAGATACGCGGCATAGACCACGTTGGGGTGCGGGCCGACGTGTACCGTGGGCGTGCCGATAACAATCGTGGCCGCGTCCACCAGGGTGATGGCCAGTTTGCCGATGTCGGTGACCGCCAGGTTGAATTGGTGCACCGTCACCCCGCTTTCGGCCAGGGCGCTGACCAGGTACTCCACCATCTTGGCGGTGCTGCCGTGCATCGAGATGTAGGGTAGTACCACCACATTCTTCGGTTCTTCCGAGGTCCAATCCCGGTAGGCATCCACGATGAACGCCGGGCGGTCGTAGATGGGGCCGTGGCTGGGCGCGATCAGGTCTATGGCCCGATCTCCGATTTTCTCCAGGTTTTTGCGGATCACTTTGCGGAAGGGCATCATGATCTCCGCGTAATAACGCTTGGCCGCCTCGTAGACGCGCGCCTCATCGGTGACGGACAGGTCGCTGGTGGCCAGGTGGGAGCCGAAGAAATCGCAGGAGAAAAGAATACGCTCCTCCGGCAGGTAGGTGACCATGGTCTCCGGCCAGTGGACCCAGGGGGTGTGGATGAACTCCAGTGTTTTATTCCCCAGCGACAGGGTCTCCCCATCCTCGACGGTGATGAACTTTCCTTCTGGGATATGCAACAAGTCCATCAGCATGCCCTTCCCTTTGGGCGTGGTGACCACCCTGGCGTTTCTGTACTTTCCCAGAACCTGGGGAATGGTCCCGGAATGGTCCTGCTCGGCGTGGTGGGCAATGATGTAATCAATACGCGGCACGCTCTCCAGTTGGAACATGAGCACATCGGCCATGGGCGGATCAACGGTGTCCAATAGGGCCGTTTTCTCGCTGCCCTGAATCAGATAGGCATTGTAGCTCGTGCCGTCGGGCAGGGGAATCAGGGAGTCGAACAGGCGTCTGTCCCAGTCAACGGCTCCCAGCCAATAGATGTCCTCTCTCATTTTTCGGATTTTCATCGTTTACCTCCTCGTTTTTGTTGCCACAAACTTCGTTTGTGTCTAAACCGCTCGATGAGCGGTCACGATCAGATCCCCACTGCTTTTGGGGTCAAAGAGTGCGCCGCGCATGTCGCCATAGCAGGTGAGACTCCTGAATCCGGCGGCTGTGGTCGCCCTTGCCAGTTCGTCGTGCAGCCACGGGCGCAACGTGGTCGTTTCGACATGCTGTGCCCATTCGCCTGTTCCCTGGCGCCGCAGGGTGATGACGTTGAAGGTCAGGGTGCCGTCTGGGTTGAAGTCGTAGAAGCGGACGAAGAGCCACTCATGCTCACCCTCACGGTGGGCCTGGGGCGGCATCCAGCGGGCGCGATGGGCCACCACCGCGTCGAAGTTGCGGTTTTGGATAAGCAGTAATCCGCCGGGACGCAGGACGGCGGCGAAATCGGCCAGGGTGGCGTGCAATTCTGCGGCGGTGAGCACGTGGGGCAGGCTGTTGCCCAGACAGAGCAGGGCATCGAAGCCAGCGCCGACCTTCTCCACCAGTTCGCCAAAACCGGCGACGACGAAGCGAACCTCGCTGCCTGTCTCCGTGGCGTTTTCCCACGCGCGCTCGATCATGCCCGCGCTCAGGTCCGCGCCGGTCACGTCGTAACCGCGTTGGGCCAGGGCAATGGCGTGCATCCCTGTGCCGCAGGCCGCGTCCAGTACGCGCCGCGCCCTGACGGCGGTCAGTTGCTGCTCGATGAAGGGCAGCTCGTAGGTCAGCCGTTCCCGCCAGTTGACGAAGCGGTCATAGTCGGCACTGAAAGGGTCGTAGAGCGGTACGGGTTTCATCGTTCACACCACCAACATGGCCATCTCGCGAGGGAACAATCCCAGTCGGTCGTTGGCTCCCAGCAGGATGTCCAGGGCTCGTTCCCGGTTGAACACGTTTGCCTGGGCTTGCTGGTAGCGCAGCCAGGGGGCCATGGCGTTGCAGGTGGCGAGCAGCGACCCATTCAGAAAGACGTGGCCGAGCTCAGCGGCAGGTATTCCCAGCCGCTCCAGGACCGTCTCTATCGTCTCTTCTGGTCCGGGGGTGAACCGCACCACACACTCCCGGTCGGGCCGGGGGTCGGGCGCGTAGCGGCGCAGACTGCCGTACAAATGTACTTCAATTGTCATGGGATGTCCTTTCTTGTTACTTGTTATTCGAATGCTTCAAAGACCGGCGGGAAGGTTAGCAGCAGCCCCAGCGCCAATAACACCAGTGTCAAGACGAGCACGCGGATGAGAGGCACGTCTTTATCCTTCCACAGGACGTGCAGCACGACCCAGGTGACCAGCCAGGCGATGATGCCCAGACCGGTCTTGCCCGTCAGTGGCCCGGCCGGGCTCCACCAGTTGAGAGCTGATTCCAATCCTGTGCTGATGACCGCCCCCGTAGTCATTAGGCCGATGGTTGCCGAACCCACCCCCGCCGATAATATGGCGGCCGCAGCGGGACCGTTGGGTATTCGCTCTTGCGTTATTTCTGCCATTGTAACCCCTTCCTTAACCTACGGATTCATCACAACACAGGTGCGGCTTTGGTGACCAGCGCGCCCAGCAGGCCAGCGATCCCGGCCGCGGCGAAGGCAAGGACGAAAAGGACGATCAATGCCCAGCGCAGTCGGTTGTCGCGGGCCAGATGCTCTCCGTAGCGCCATACCACAAAAGCCACCGCCGTGGCAAGCAGCGGCGCGAACCAGGCGATGTGCTCCTTCCACTCCATGCCGAAAGTGTGCCAGAACGCCAGACTTGGGTTGGCCTTGAGATAGGAACGGGGATAGGACGTCAGATCAACCACACCTTCGGGCGGAGCAGCACGGTACCAGGGGTAGGAGATGTAGGTGCCGCTGAGCACCGCCAGCCAGGCCAACCCTGCCATCACCAGCGTTGCCAGTTTGAGCCAGCGTACGTGCCTACGGGCACCGGCCGTGGTCAGCAGATCGGCCTTCAGATTGTACAACAGGGCTAGTCCCCCAGTGAAGGCCAGGAGGAATCCTCCTCCGAAAAGTATACCGTGGACCAACGTCCACGCCTCACGAACAGTAAACAAGGTCATTTTTACCTCCCCTGTAAACGATTGTGGCTTTGTCGTTCACGGTCAGTCCAATGTTTTCAGGAACTCCAGCAGGTCGTCCAGGTCTTCGTCGCTCATTGACCAGCGCGGCATGGGCCAGTCCAGCGGTTTGCCGTCCGGCTCAATGCCTTCGGTGATGGCCCGTTTGATGTCCTCGTCGGTATAAGGCTCGTGCTCTTCTGTCTCGGCATGTTCTTCCGGTGAGGTCAGCGTCTTATAACGGATGTCTGGAGTTTCGAAGATGCGCATCATCATGCGCACCGTGCCGCCACGGCCGTTGGCTCCGTGGCAGGTGGCGCAGGTCCACATGCCGCTGCCCATCATGCCCATGCGCAGGTCCGAAGTGATGGGTGTCCCGCGTTGACTGGTGGCGGTAAAGTAAATCTGCTCTCCATTGGAGCGGTAGCTGCCGCTGATGGGTGGCCTGGTAAACGGGAATATGATGATCAGGCAGGCTAGCAGCAGCAGGCCGACCAGCACTCCGCCGCCGATGACGAGCAGCCAAGGTATCTTTCTCTCGTTCATTGCAACTCCTCCCCGCAGTACGGACAATGCTGCCAGTAAGTCTCAACCGGGCGGTCACAGGCCGGGCATTTGCGGGATGGTGTTGGTGGTATGTTGCTCCCGCCCAGGTTACGCACCAGCCACGCGCCTCCCAGGACCAACAAAGCTAACAATCCAATAGGAAGTAGCATAATCGGTAGCATGAAAAGCAATCCGAAAAGGCTGCCCATCAACCCTCCACCCTGAAACGTCCCGTTCCGCCACACCAGGGGCACCAGCCGCCCATCATGCCACCACGTCCCATTCCCCAATAGTCGCCGAAGAACATGGGCAGCAGGCTCAGCCCCACGAGAAAGACAACAACGCCATCAGGCCGAAGACGAGTACCTGAGTCCAATTGATTTTATTCATCTGGCACCATCTCGTCTGAGAGCAGAGCTTCCAGCTTTTCCCGATCGAAACCGATCACCAACTCGTCGTCTATGACCGTCACCGGAGTAGTCATCACGCCCCATTGCTCCAGTTCGGCTATGGCGGTTTCGTCTTGAGCCACATCGCGTTCTACAAAGTTGATCCCTTTTTGTGAAAGAAACTCTTTCACCCGTCCACAAAACAGTCAACCGCTCTGGGTGTAGACGATCACTTGTTTGTTCATTTGGCTTTTCCTTTCTGCAAACCCAGGAAGACTTGAGTTATTCCAGGCGAGAGCGATGCTCCGTCAGCAATTCTATGCCGGCGGGGCCAGTGAGTCCAGAGGCTTCGCCTGTCTCCAACTCGCCAGCTCGGTGATGATAAGATAGCCGATGTAGCTCACCACCTCCAGCAGCGATGGATTCCCGTTGTAGCCCAGCAGCGACTTGAGGATAGAGCCCAAGGTCACGTCTTCATCCAAGATGTGATTGATATCCCACACATGCTCGACGAGCACTGGCACAACGCCGGCCTCCTGCAGTTCGTGCACCCCATGGGCCACCAGTCCCGCCGCGAAGAGAATCAACAGTACACTGGTCACGCGGAAAAAAACTCGCACGTCCAGGCGTGCACTGACTACGAACAAGAGCCAGCCCACAATCACTGCCAGGGCCAGTCCCAGCCCGCTGCCGATCAGGGTCTGCGCCGGTGTGGCGCTGAAGGCTGCGGCGGTGAGGAAGAGGGCCATCTCTATTCCCTCGCGCACCACGGCGACAAACGCCAGCGCGAATAACGCCCAGTGGCTGCCACCAGTCACCGCCTGGCGTACGTCGGCCTCCAGTTCGGCGCGGATGTTGCGCCCCTGGCGCTGCATCCAGAAAATCATCCAGGTGAGCACGCCGGCGGCCAGGAGCATGGTGACCCCCTCGAAGAGCTTCTCACCACGTTCTTCGAAAACAATGCCCAGAGCTTGTAGGACTGCTCCAGTGACGATACTCACTGCCACCGCCGAGGCCACGCCCCACCACACGGCGGTCTGCCGCTTGTAACCCATTTTTTGCAAGTAACCTAACACTATGCCCACGATCAGGGCTGCTTCCAGTCCCTCACGAAAGGCGATCAACAATGCTGCGATCATAAAGAGAACCCTTTTTCAACGCCGGGCATAATCGGGCCGGATGTCCACCCGGCGCAGCAGGTTGGCATTGGTGACCACGGTCACTGAACTGCTGGCCATGGCGATCTCGGCCAGCACCGGGTGCATCGTGCCCATAATGGCCAGGGGAATCATGACCACGTTGTAGAAAAAGGCCCAGAAGAGCCCCTGAATCACTTTGTTGAACGTGGCCCGCGAGAGCTTCACCGCACTGACCACGCCGGACAAGTCGCCGCGCACCAGGGTGATGTCGGCGGCTTCGATGGCGATGTCCGTGCCGGTGCCGATGGCGATGCCTACATCGGCCTGGGTCAGGGCCGGGGCGTCGTTGATGCCGTCGCCGACCATGGCCACCAGGCCGTCCGTTTCCTCTTGGAGCCGCTTGACCTCGACCAGCTTATCCTCCGGCAGCACCTCGGCCAGCACGTGGTCTATTCCCACCTGCCGGGCGATGGCCTGCGCTGTGCGCTGGTTGTCACCGGTGATCATGGCCGTCTCCAGCCCCAGCGCCCGCAGTTCGCGGACGGCAGCCACGGCGTCGTCCTTGAGCGTGTCGGCCACGGCCAGCAAACCCAGTAGTTTTCCGCCCACCGCCACCAACATCGCCGTCTTACCCTCGTCCTCCAGGCGGCGCATCTCGTCTTCCACCAGTGACCTCACTTCGACACCGTCTTCCTCCATAAGCGTGCGGGTGCCCACCAGCACGGCCTGGCCGTCCACTACACCGCGCACTCCCTTGCCACGCAGCGTTTCAAAATCGGTCAGCTCGCCCAAGGCAATACTCTGCTCCTCAGCCTTGCGGACGATAGCTTTGCCCAGCGGGTGCTCGCTGCCCACTTCCACCGATGCTGCCCAGCGCAAGAGAGTTTCAGGTTCCAAGTTACGGGTTTCAAGCTGCTCGAAACGTGAAACTTGAAACCTGGAACTTTGAACCACATCGGTGACTTCTGGCTGGCCCTTGGTCAGCGTACCCGTCTTGTCGAAGACCACCACCCGCACGTCGCGCATGGCCTGGATGGCCTCGCCGGAGCGGATCAGGATGCCGTTCTCAGCCCCAATGCCGCTGCCGACCATCAACGCTGTGGGCGTGGCCAGTCCCAGGGCACAGGGGCAGGCGATGACCAGCACTGAGACAGTGTTGATCAGGGCCAGGGTGAAAGCGTTTAGATTGGGGTCCACCCAGGGCAGAAAACGGCTGGCCCACACAGTGATGGGACGCAGTGTGTCGGGGAAAAGGAACCAGGTCAGGAAAGTGAGTGCGGCGATGACGACCACGATGGGCACGAAGACAGAAGTCACCCGGTCGGCGAAAGCCTGGATGGGCACTTTAGTCCCCTGCGCCTGCTCTACCAGGCGTACCACCTGCGCCAGGAAAGTATCCTTGCCAATGCGCGTGGCCCGCACTTTGAGCAATCCGTCCTGATTGACCGTAGCTCCGATCACCTCGTCACCCGGTCTTTTGTTGACCGGCATGGATTCGCCGGTGGCCATGGATTCGTCCACGGCGCTCTCCCCTTCGACCACGATGCCGTCGGTAGGTATCTTCTCGCCGGGGCGGACGACCATCACGTCGCCCACCTGCACGGTGTCAATGGGTATTTCTTTCTCGGTGCCATCCACCAGCACGCGGGCAGTCTTGGCTCCCAGCTCCAGCAGTTTGCGAATGGCCTGCGAGGCCCGTCCTTTGGCGCTGGCCTCCACATAGCGACCGGTCAGGTGGAAGGCCATGATCATGGCCGACACGCCAGCGTAAGAAGGGACGGGCAGAAAGAAAGTGGCAATGCCGGTCAGGAAGGAGGCGCCGGTACCCAAGGCGATCAGCGCGTCCATGTTGGGCGCGCCGTGGATGGTCGAACTCCAGGCCGCCACGTAGGTGCGTCGTCCCACCCAGAAAAGCACCGGCGCGGCCAGGAGCAACATACCCAATTGGAAGATGGTCATGTTCGGCCAGGCCATGCCGGCCAGCATCTCCGGCAGCATCCACAGGATAATAGGTATGGTAAAAGCCCAGGCCAGGAGCATCCGGCGGCGGGCGTCCTGCATCTTGCGCACCTCGCGGGATAGTTCTTCCTCGGCTTGTTCTTCTGCTGTGGGTAATACCTCGTAACCCGCATCGGCCACGGCGCGGCGGAAATCGGCCAAGCCGGTCACAGTGGGAATGTATTCCACGGTAGCTTTCTCGGTGGCCAAATTGACGTTGACGTTGAGCACGCCGGGTAGACCAGCCAGTGCTCCCTCAACATGAGCCACACAGGAAGCACAGGTCATCCCGCCGATCGGCAGGCTGATGGTTGCGGTCGTCACGTCGTACCCCGTACTGCGCACAGCCTCCACTAGCTTTGGCAGAGGAACCAACCTGGGATCAAGGATGACTGAGGCTTGCTCGGTAGCTAGGTTGACATGGGCATCTAGCACGCCCTCCACTTCTTCCAGGCCGTGCTGCACATGAGCCACGCACGAGGCGCAGGTCATCCCTTCGATGGGCAGAGTTATCGTTCGTTGTTCTTCAGCCATTGTGATCTCCTATGGACAAACATAACAACCGATTTTATTGTACCACATGAGCGGCCATCCGTCTGTGACAAAAGTCCCTTGTCCACAACTCAGAACTCCACTTTGAGGACCATTCTGGCGGCCCAACCGATCACGAAAGAAACCAGGGCCACTCCCAGACTGATGGACACCATTTCAGTCCACGTCTTGCGGAACGGAACCTCCTTTACCACCGACACGAAAAAGGTGAACACGAAGATCACCAGCAAAGCGTTGAGTATGGCGATGGCGAGGGCCAGGTAGTGGCTGGCTAGAAGAAAATACGGGATAATCAGAAGCATGACGGTCAGCAGGTACACTATCCCCGTGTAAATTGAGGCTTTCAACGGGTCTTTGCTGCCGATTTCGGATTTAGTGGAGAGGTACTCCGAAGCAGCCATGGAAAAAGAAGCGGAGATCCCGGTTATGAAGCCGGCCAGCCCCACGAGGCGGGTGTTTTGCAGGGCAAAAGTCAATCCGGCCAGTGCCCCGGTGAGCTCCACCAGCGCATCGTTCAGCCCCAGCACCATGGAACCAATGTACTCCAATCTCTCCTCATCAATCATGTTCACCAGCAGTGCTTCATGCTCCAACTCGTCTTCTAGAATCTCCTTCGCTTTGGGAATCTCTTTAGCTATCTCGGCGTACAACCTTTCAGCCTGCTCCTCGTTGCGTTCCATCAGCTTGATGGCGAAAGTCAGACCGAAAATCCTGGCGATGATGAGGTAGAACAGGGCCAACAGCCTGTTGGGGCGTACTTCTGTTTGGGTTAATGCCATCCACTCGTTGTAATGGCGGAGTTCGTCGTCTGAAATTCTCTGCAGGATCTCGCCGTTCTGCCCCCCCACTCTCTGGGCCAGGCGGTGGTACACGAGATGTTCGGTGATCTCGCTTCTTTGAAAGCTCTGAATGATTTGCACGTCCATAGTTCTCTCCTTCAACCTGGGTTCATAACGATTTGTAGCGGCAGACAGTCCTGGTGTGAAGCCCCCGCCGCAGGCGGGGGTGAGGTCACCGCCAAACCGGTGGGTCGGCTGTCACCGACCCCCTGCTGCGCAGGGGGCTTGGAAGCGGGCCGCTACGACTCTATTGGCTCCGGCGCAGACGCATGCCGTTCAGAATCACCACCAATGACGCGCCGACGTCGGCCATGATCGCCATCCACAGCGTGGCCAGACCCAGAGTGGCCAGCACGAATACGAGAGCCTTAATTGCCAGGGCCAGGGTGATGTTAACGGTTATGGTGCTCCGTGTCCTGCGGCTGAGCCACACGATGAATGGCAGTTGTGCCAGGTCGTCGCCCATCAGCACCACGTCGGCGGTCTCCATAGCCTGGGCCGAACCGGCACCGCCCATGGCGATGCCCACGTCCGCCTGGGCCAGGGCCGGAGCGTCGTTCACGCCGTCGCCGACCATGGCCACGATCCCGTATTTCTCCGCCAGCTCTTTGACGGCGGCCACTTTTTCCTCGGGCAACAATCCGGCGCGCACTTCGTCCATCCCGATCTGCTGAGCTATCTCGTCGGCGACGGTTTGATTGTCGCCGGTGAGCATGATGGTGCGAATCCCTTTAGCTCGCAATTCGTCCAGGGCCTGGCGACTGTTGGTGCGTGGTGTATCCGCCACGGCGAGCAGGGCACATACCTCGTCATCATGCCGCACCATGATCACCGTCTTGCCTTGAGCGGCCAGCTCGTCAGCCTGTTGGCAGACGAAGTCCTGATGGGGTATGTACTCATCGAAATGGGCATGGCTGGCCACGGTAACGCGCGAGCCGTTTACCGTGCCCTCGAGGCCGCGTCCGCCCAGCACGGTGACATCTTGCGCAGGAGGTGTGGCTATACCGCGCATTTCTGCCTCGGCCAGCAAAGCCCGGGCCAGTGGGTGAGATGATTGCACTTCCAGAGCAGCGGCGTGTTGCAGACCACAATCCTGCGGACATTTTCCACAGGTGCAGACGCTGATGACGTCTGTGGTCACCGGTCGGCCTTGGGTCAGAGTGCCTGTTTTATCGAAGGCAAAAGCCCTGGCGCGGCTTAGCGCTTCCAGGTAGCGCCCGCCCTTGATCAGCACTCCCCGCGAGGCGGCGTTGGTCATGGCGCTCACCAGACTGACCGGGGTGCTGATCACCAGAGCACAGGGGCAGGCGATGACCAGCATCTGCAGGGCGCGCATCAGCCAACCGTGCTGCCCCCAGAAGGGTTGCCCGAGGAGCAGCGGCGGGGCCACAGCCACCAGGGCAGCCACCATCGCCACCGTCGGTGTGTAGATGCGGGCGAAGCGGTCAATGAAGCGCTGTACCGGCGCTTGCCGCGATTGCGCTTCTCGTACTAGGGCTACCATGCGGTTCAAGGTATTGTCGGCAGCCAGGCGAGTCACCTCCACCTTTAATGAGCCGGTGGTATTGATGGTGCCGGCGAAGACCTCATCGCCGGGTTTCTTTTCCACCGGCACGCTTTCCCCGGTGATGGAAGCCTGGTCAACGGCGCTTTCTCCGGCGCGCACGATGCCATCCACGCTGACCCGGTCCCCGGGGCGGACCAGCACGCGCTCGCCGATGGCCAGTTGTTCTACCGGCGTTTCTCTGGTCTCGCCGGTGGGCAGAAGTTTAAGAGCCACTGGTGGGGCCAGGTCCAATAAGCTGTCCAGGGCGCTGCGGGCCCGGTCGGTGGCGTAACCCTCCAGCGCCTCGCCCACGGCAAACAGCACGACCACGATGGCGGCTTCTGCCCATTCGCCGATGAATACCGCCCCGACGACGGCGATGACCATCAGCGTGTTGATGCCCAGGCTGCGAGCCAGCCACAGCTCTTGCCAGGCGTGGCGCGCAACCAGGATGCCACCCACGACGATGGCTGCCGCAAACGGGATCGTTTGACTCCAGGGAGGCGCGCCTGCAATGGCCAGCGCCAGCCCCGACAGTGTCAGCAACCCAGCAAAGGCGGTCAGCCTCGTTTCGTGCCGGGAAAATACAAACCGGATAAAATCCCGCGCTACGATGAAAGACTCAGTTGTCACGTGTGCTGGTATCCCTTTCATAAAGTCAGATAGACCTACGCTCAGATGCGCTTTCAGATAAAAAGAGTCACGGACGAATTGCGGGCTTCCTGGATATAGGATCCCACCGCGCAATACTCATCAATCAGGTCCTGGCGCAGGTCCTCGGGCTTGATGCCCATGATTTCCATGGTCATATCGCAGGCCATGACCTTGCCGCCCAGCTCTTTGAAATCCTGCAGCATTTTCTCCAGGGAAGCCACTTTGGCCTTCTGCATCCGCCGTTGCACCATCCATTTGCCCAGGCCCAGGAAATTCATCTTGGAAAGGGGGCCTTTATCCAAAGCTCCTTTTTTCAGGCGTTGGAGGCCCCAGAAGGTGAAGAATATAGTAGCCTCCATACCCATGGCCAGGGCTCCGTTAGCGACGATCAGCGCGCTGTAAATTTTGTCCATATCACCACTGTGAGCTATTATGGTAACTTTATCCGCCATCATTTCCTCCGGCTATCGGTTCTTAATGCCTATCCCAAAAAATGGCCGTAATGGCGACTTTAGTCGTTTAGAACGACTGAAGTCGTTACTACGAGTTTTTCGGATAGGCTCTTAATGGCGGGTGGCAGGTCATTGTGCACACCTGCCACCCCATTGATGGGTTTAATGCTTGTGCTCGGCCTTCTCCTGGCCCTTGATGTACTTTTCCGGGTCCTTGTCGAAGGCTACTTTGCAACCCCGCGCACAGAAGTAGTAGGTTTGACCCTTGTACTCTGAGGTAGCGGCTGCCGTTTTGGGATCAATCATCATCCCACAAACTGGGTCTTTCACCTTTTCCATGATTTGCACTCCTTTCTTAAGTCACCGGTTTGTTTAGGAACTCTACCCGACGTGAATGATTTCAACTGGACACTCGCTGGCCGCCTCTTTCACGCAGTCCCCCAATTCTACGGGTGCTTCCCCTTCCCCTGGATTGTCGTTGGCTCTGTACTTCTTGACCACCTGGCTAAAGCCATCATCAGGGTTCTCCTCAAAGAAATCGGGGCAGGTTTCCCAGCAATTCGCGCAACTGATGCACTCGTCACGGGCTATGCTTACCTTGATCTTGCCTTCCATCAGTTTGCCTCCCTCATCTGGCTCTCAGGCACAACGCTGACAAGTTCTCGCATCCACAATCTCCATGCCCAGTGCTTCCATGCTGGCGACCAATTTCTTTTCCTCTACGCCCGCCACCTTGACGGTGATCAGGCGGTTAGCGGGATCCTCGCCCAGGAAAGTGCCCAGGGAGATGATGTTGCCGCCCATGTCCGCAATCTCGCGGGTGATGGTGGCCAGAATGCCTGACTGTTCCGGCACGAGCATGGCTATCCGCACTCCTTCCTCCTTTGCACCCAGCAATTCGAGAAAGATCTTGAACAGGTCTGTTTCAGTGATGATGCCGACGAGGGCCCCGTCGCGCACCACCGGCAGGCCGCCAATTTTGTGATCAACCATGATCCGCGCTGCTTCCTCCAGGGGAGTGTACTCGCCAACGGTGATCACCTCTTTGGTCATCACGTCGGCCACTTTGATTTTGGAAACCAGGTAATGAATCTCGTAGATGCTCAGCGAAGTGGCTGGTGAAGGCGAGGCATAAAGCAGATCCTTTTCTGAAACGATGCCCACCAGTTTGTGCCTGTCCTTCTTATCCACTACTGGCAGCCGGCGTACCTTGCTTGTACGCATGAGTTGCAAAGCTTCGTCAATGGGCGTATCAGCCGTGACGGTAATAGGATTTCGGCTCATTCTCTCGTAGACTAACATTTCGTACCCCCTTTCTACCTCTGGATATAAATTGTCCAGTCAGTGTCAGTTCCCTCAACGCTCAATAGTTTCAGGCCCAAGGCCTCTACTGCCATGGGAATCTCTTTTTTAGAGGCCGGATGGGTACCCAGTACTTTGATCACGTCGCCTGGCGCGGCCCGGCGCAGGGCTTTACGTGTCTCTACCAGGGGCACGGGGCAGGTCTCGCCCCGGCAATCTACTGTTATATTGGCCTCAACTGTTTTGAGCTCAGACATGATTTCACCTCACTACTCCGTAAACTCCACTATTACTCTGTCCACGTCCCACAAGGGCTCGATCTTGTCGGTGATCTCCTCGCGGATGTTGGCGGCGAACTGATGGTCGGCTGGCAGGTCAATCACCACGCGCACCGTCCCGCCACTGATCTCGACCTCCTTGACCAGCTTGGTGCGCACTACGTCAAGACCGGTCATCGGGTTCATCACGTGCTTCAGGCGCTTATTCACTACCTCAACTGTCGTCGGTACGCGCTCCTTGACCAGACCATGACGCTCTTCGTAGTTCTGGATAGCCGCCCGTAGCCCGTCCACAGCCAGCACAGAACAGTGGGTCTTGATCGGTGGTAGACCGCCCAACGCCTCCGATGCCTCTTTCCAGGTGATCTGTTTGGCTTCCTCCAGGGTTTTTCCCTTGGCCAGCTCGGTGATGATGGAGCCGGTAGCGATGTTGGAGGCACAGCCGTAGGACTCAAACTTTATGTCAGTGATACGCTGGTCACCGGGGTCTACCTTTAAGTAGACCGCAACCATATCGCCGCAGGCCGGGCTACCCTCAACCGCTTTGGCGTCTGGGTCGTCTATGCGCCCCACATTACGTGGGTGCCGGAAATGTTCCATCACTGTTTCACTATACGGTAAAGGCATTTTACTTTCCTCCCTCGTTACTCATTAACTCGTTACTCTTTTCCCAGCGGGCTGATCGCCCGCAGGTTCTCGATAACCTCCGCTATGGCCTCCGCCACCGCGTCCACGTCCTCAGGTTTGTTGAAACGACCGAAAGTGAAGCGCACCGAGCCATGGGCCCGTTCGTGGTTGCCGCCGATCCCTAAAATGACGTGGCTGGCTTCCAAAGAGCGACTGAAGCAGGCCGAACCGGTGCTCACGGCGAAACCGCGCATGTCCAGGTGGAGCAGGATTGATTCTCCTTCGACGAAACGGAAGGAGATGTTGGTATTATGAGGCAGGCGCAGCGTGGGATGACCGTTGAGGCGCGAATGTGGTATCTGCAACAAACGTTCGATCAGCCGGTCGCGCATATTTTGCAGCCTGGCTGTCTCCTCTGGCGTTACCAACTCCACGGCTTTGGCAAAGCCGATAGCGCCGGGGATATTCTCCTCACCGGCCCGCAGGTTAATCTCCTGAAAGCCGCCGTCCATCCACTTGGCCAACGGGGTGCCTTTGCGCACGTACAGTCCACCTATCCCTTTGGGGCCATGGATTAGATGCGCGGTCACTGTGACCAGATCAACCGGCACTTCCCGCATGTCCAACGGCACGCGGAGGAAGGAGTGAGTGGCGTCAGTGTGGAATAGTACGCCGTGCTCCCGGCAAATCGCGCCGATGGCCGCCACGTCCTGCAGGGTACCAATCTCCTGGTTGGCGGCCTGGATTGAGACCAGGATCGTTTCCGGTGTGATTGTCTCGCGCAGTTGATCCAGGTTTACCCGGCCATACTCGTCCACGTCGAGATAGGTCACGCGGAAGCCCTGCTTTTCCAGGGCTCTGGCGCTGTGCAAGACGGGGAAGTCCTCGATTTTGGAGGTAATGATGTGCTTGCCCTTCTTTTCACCCAAAGCCATGGCCACTCCCTTGAGCGCCATGTTGCTGGATTCGGTACTGCCAGAGGTGAAGATGAACTCCTCCGACTCGGCGCCCAGCACTCCGGCTATCGTTGCCCGTGCTGCGTCCAGTGCATCCTTAGCCTCGATGCCCGGCGAATAGCCGAACTGAGAGGTGGCCACTGCGTAGGTTTCCAGAAAGTAGGGTTTCATCGCTTCCAGGACGCGTTCGTCCAGGCGGGTAGCAGCGGCATTGTCCAGGTAGATAAATTCGCCAATCATGGTTTACTCCTTGTGATGATCAGTGTCAAAATATAGCAGCCGACCGCTCATGCATTGTTTCAACGCGCTAATGAGACAGGTTCTTATCTTCATCTGTCTGTAAAACTATCTCGAAAGAGTACGTGATCGCGCCGGTGGGACAAACCTCTTCGCACAGGCAACAACTACCCAAACTCTGAAGGCAAATAGGAATGTTAGGGCATATTTCCGGGCAGGAAAAGATCGGCCCCCGCTCGCCCAATTTCACGGCGTGGCAGGGGCAGGCTTCTACGCATAGCCCGCAAAGCGTGCAAAGGGATTCATTCACTTGTGGCTTGACCCACGTACCACCCATTCTTTCTCTCCTTCAAGGCATAAACGGCTGCTTTTTATTGTACACCATTATACCATTGAAGCAACTATGTGTCTGTGACAAAAGTCTCATTTTGCTTGCAAACCTCCAGCGTTCAGGGAGCAGGTACGGATAACGCTGGATTGCTATCTCTTGTTAATGTCCATGCATTGACAACCCAGGTTTGGTATCTCAGGGAAAAACTGCATCATAAAGGCTCCCCTAACTTTGGCCGTCAGGTATCAAACTTGGATTGACAAGCCATTGGAACCCGCATAGATATGGGGAGGATAATTTGACAAAATGCGTACTTCGTGGTAATATCTTATTCTCGAGATGGAGCAAGGCTTGTCTTAAAAAATTCGAAAAACCCCGGATTATACTTGACAAAGACAGGTTCTTGTGATACAATAATAGCGCACTTGACAAAGCGGGTCTCGTCCGCCTCAGGGTGGAAAGATCAAAACAATTGGAGAAAAGAAAGGGGACGAACAGGGCAAAAGATATAAGCCAGTTGAAGAAAAGCTGCGTTCGTCTCCACCGATGCATTAGCGTCGGTGTTTTTTTTCAGTTGACAAGTTTGCAGAAATGTGGTATATTAAGCCCGCTTTGGGAGAGAAGCACCTTAACAACTGAAGAGCGATAGGAAGGTCGCGAGAACGTTGGGCCCAAATCAAATTCCGCAAATAAAATTTTACGGAGAGTTTGATCCTGGCTCAGGATGAACGCTGGCGGCGTGCTTGACACATGCAAGTCGAACGAACTGGTAGATAGCGAATAGCAGATGGTTTACCATTAGCTATAAGCTATTAGCCAGTTAGTGGCGAACGGGTGAGTAACACGTAGGTGACCTGCCCCGAAGAGGGGGATAACTGTTCGAAAGAGCAGCTAATACCCCATGTGCTCGGCGATTCGGTTCGTCGAGTAAAGCTCCGGCGCTTCGGGAGGGGCCTGCGGCCGATTAGCTAGTTGGTGAGGTAATGGCTCACCAAGGCGATGATCGGTAGCTGGTCTGAGAGGACGATCAGCCACAATGGCACTGAGACACGGGCCATACTCCTACGGGAGGCAGCAGTGAGGAATATTGCGCAATGGGCGAAAGCCTGACGCAGCAACGCCGCGTGGGCGATGAAGGCCTTCGGGTTGTAAAGCCCTTTTCTGGGGGACGAGGAAGGACGGTACCCCAGGAATAAGCGTCGGCTAACTACGTGCCAGCAGCCGCGGTAAAACGTAGGACGCAAGCGTTATCCGGATTTACTGGGCGTAAAGCGCATGCAGGCGGTCTCGTAAGTCGGATGTGAAATCTCCTGGCTCAACTGGGAGGGGTCATTCGATACTGCGGGGCTTGAGGGCAGGAGAGGGGAGTGGAATTCCCGGTGTAGTGGTGAAATGCGTAGATATCGGGAGGAACACCAGTGGCGAAGGCGGCTCCCTGGCCTGTACCTGACGCTAAGATGCGAAAGCGTGGGGAGCGAACGGGATTAGAAACCCCGGTAGTCCACGCCGTAAACGATGCGGACTAGGTGTGGGAGGTATTGACCCCTTCCGTGCCGAAGCTAACGCGTTAAGTCCGCCGCCTGGGGACTACGGCCGCAAGGCTAAAACTCAAAGGAATTGACGGGGGCCCGCACAAGCAGCGGAGCGTGTGGTTTAATTCGATGCTACACGAAGAACCTTACCTGGGCTTGACATGCGCGTAGTAGTGAAGCGAAAGCGGAACGATCCTTCGGGAAGCCCGCACAGGTGCTGCATGGCTGTCGTCAGCTCGTGCCGTGAGGTGTTAGGTTAAGTCCTGTAACGAGCGCAACCCTTGCTGCTAGTTACACGTGTCTAGCGGGACTGCCTGGTTCAACCAGGAGGAAGGTGGGGATGACGTCAAGTCAGCATGGCCTTTATGTCCAGGGCTACACACACGCTACAATGGCCGGTACAATGGGTCGCCAAGCCGTGAGGCGGAGCTAATCCTCCAAAGCCGGTCTCAGTTCGGATTGCAGGCTGCAACCCGCCTGCATGAAGCTGGAGTTGCTAGTAACCGCGCGTCAGCCATAGTGCGGTGAATACGTTCCCGGGCCTTGTACACACCGCCCGTCACGTCATGGGAGTCGGCAACACCTGAAGCCGGTGGGCTAACCGTAAGGAGGCAGCCGTCGAAGGTGGGGTCGGCGACTGGGACGAAGTCGTAACAAGGTAGCCGTAGCGGAAGCTGCGGCTGGATCACCTCCTTTCTAGGGAGATAAGGTCAACCGATTAAACGGATTAAGCCGATGGTATATCGGGTTAATCGCCTGGATCGGCTGACCAAGCTCCTAGGTCAATCACGGACTGCCAGGTCCGTGCCAACCCGATGTTTGAGCCCTTCCTATCGCTCCTCAGTTGTTAAGGTGTAAGCAAGATGGGGTTTCGAGTTCAAGGTTGCTGTGAAGGTAACCTTGAACTTTGTAACTTGAGAACCTGAAACCGTAATCTGGGGCATTAGCTCAGTCGGCTAGAGCATTCCTCTGATAAGGGAAAGGTCTCTGGTTCAAGTCCAGAATGCCCCACTCGTTGCTGGTTTCTACCCCCCAGATTTGTTCTTTGGGAAACTGATTTGGGGATGTAGCTCAGATGGGAGAGCGCCTCCCTTGCACGGAGGAGGTCAGGGGTTCGAATCCCCTCATCTCCACCAAGTCGAGGGGCGCTTGACAAGAGGGAGAGTTTGTAGTATACTCAATCTGCAATCTAAGGCAGAGCGAGGGATTATGGGTACAAACGGTTCAACGAAAGTGGATAGCGGTTAAGGGGGCATATTAACAGGGCGTGTTCTGCGGCCTGGCGATATGCCAGGCCGTTTGCGTGTAAGACGGATTGGCAATTAGTGGATGGGGGTTAGCTAGACTAACCCGCAGCGACTAGCGGCCAATCGCTAGGACAAAGGGGGCCACCCCATAGTTGTCTGGCACTTTAACAACTGAACAGAATGCGAAAATTTCAATTCCGCTGACTCACATGAATTAAGCTACTAAGGGCGTACGGTGGATGCCTTGGCGCCAAGAGCCGATGAAGGGCGTGGTACACTGCGATAAGCCCCGGGGAGCCGTGTGCAGGCGCTATATCCGGGGATACCCGAATGGGGAAACCCGCCTGGGGGAATGCCCAGGCACCGCTGGCTGAACACATAGGCCAGCCGGAGGGCACGCGGGGAACTGAAACATCTTAGTACCCGCAGGAAGAGAAATCAAAACGAGATTCCCTAAGTAGTGGCGAGCGAACGGGGAAGAGCCCAAACTCATCTCGTGTTAAAGGCTGCAACCGTTGCGAGATGGGGGTTGTAAGGCACGGCCGGGATCGCTGCAGAGGTCCCAGGGAGTTACAAATCTGGCCACTAGTCGAACCGCGCTGGAAAGGCGGGGCATAGAGGGTGATACCCCCGTAGGCGAAAGAGGACCAGACTCCCGCCGTTGACCTTGAGTACCACGGGGCACGCTAATCCTGTGGGAAGCAGGGAGGTCCACCTCCCAAGGCTAAATACTCTTGGCGACCGATAGTGGACAAGTACCGTGAGGGAAAGGTGAAAAGAACGGCTGTTAGCCGAGTGAAATAGAACCTGAAACCGTATGCCTACAAGCAGTGGAAGCACTATGCCGACTGAAAATCCCAACGATAAACCAATGATCCAACCCGATGGCTTCGCCTTGGGATTTGGGATTTGGTTTGTTGGGATTGGTCGGAATGTGTGACCGCGTGCCTTTTGGAGAATGAACCGGCGAGTTACTCTCTGTCGCAAGGTTAAGGGAGGTACACCCGGAGCCGTAGCGAAAGCGAGTCTGAAAAGGGCGTATTAGTGGCAGGGAGTAGACACGAAACCAGGTGAGCTACCCATGGCCAGGGTGAAACGAGATTAATCTCTCGTGGAGGCCCGAACCTTTCTCTGTTGCAAAAGGGTGGGATGAGCTGTGGGTAGAGGTGATATGCCAAACGAACTTGGAGATAGCTTGTTCTCCCCGAAATAGCTTTAGGGCTAGCCTCAGGCGTTCAGTGGCGGAGGTAGAGCACTGGATGGGCTAGGGGGCTTATCGCTTACCAAACCCAACCAAACTCCGAATGCCGTCACTTTATAGCCTGGGAGTCGGACTACGGGAGATGAGTTTCGTGGTCGAGAGGGAAAGAGCCCAGACCGCCGGCTAAGGTCCTCAAGTTTAGGCTAAGTGGGAAAGGATGTGGGATTACTGGGACAGCCAGGAGGTTGGCTTAGAAGCAGCCATCCTTTAAAGAGTGCGTAATAGCTCACTGGTCAAGTGATCCTGCGCCGAAAATGTAACGGGGCTCAAGCCTAACACCGAAGCCGCGGGGCGTCGCTTAAGCGACGTTGGTAGGGGAGCGTTCTGCCCAGCGTAGAAGCTCGACCGAAAGGACGGGTGGAGCGGGCAGAAGTGAGAATGCCGGTATGAGTAGCGTAAAACGTGTGAGAAACACGTTCGCCGTAAGTCTAAGGTTTCCAACGGAAGGTTAATCCGCGTTGGGTTAGTCGGGCCTAAGTCGAGGCCGTAAGGCGTAGGCGATGGACAACAGGTTAATATTCCTGTACCACGTTGGATCGATAAAGACGCGATGGGGGGACGCAGGAGGGTAGACCAGCCGGTTATTGGATTCCGGTGCTAAGCCTGTAGGGAGATGATGGCCATAGGCAAATCCGTGGCCTGATCCTGAGGGGTGATGGCGGTGCCTTAGAGCCAGAAGTGGTCAAGCCCAACTGCCGAGAAAAGCCTCTAGCGAGATCCGCGTGCCCGTACCGCAAACCGACACTGGTAGACGGGTAGAGTATACCAAGGCGATCGGGAGAACCCTCGTTAAGGAACTAGGCAAATTAACCCCGTAACTTCGGGAGAAGGGGTGCCTTCTGGAGTGAAGTAAATTCTTGCGGAGCTCCGGGAGGTCGCAGTGAAATGGCCCTACCGACTGGTTAACAAAACCACAGGTCTCTGCTAAAGCGCAAGCTGAAGTATAGGGGCTGACGCCTGCCCAGTGCCGGAAGGTTAAAGGGAGGGGTTAGCGTAAGCGAAGCCCTGAACTGAAGCCCCGGTGAACGGCGGCCGTAACTATAGGCTGGACCGCTGTAGTTACGTAAATAAACCTGGCTATATGCTGGAAACCCTGGTGTATCCTCCGGTACTCGCTCCAACCGGGAGCAGTGACAATCCGTGAGGTGCGGGCAATCAGCAGGAAAGACTCCCAAAAGGTGCATGATGGCTTTGAATGTGAAGCAGATTCCACCTCGCATCGGTTACTATCTGGCCGGGTTCGCAGATGGGGAAGGAAGTTTCAATGTCTCCTTCCGCCAACGCCACGATTATCAGGTTCCGTGGAAGGTTTCCCTCTGTTTCAACGTATCGCAAAAAGAACGCGTCATTCTGGCGTTGTTCAAGCGACATCTAAAGTGCGGCACGTTGCGTGAGAGGGGAGATGGAGTCTGGTATTACGAGGTCAATAATCTGAACGCTATCTGCGAACATGTGATTCCGTTCTTTGAACGGTTTCGCTTCCTGTCGGCCAAGAAGAAGCGCGATTTCGCGAAATTCAAGCAGATCGCAAAGCTGATGAGAGAGGGACGCCATCTTACGGAGGAAGGTATCCGTGAGATCCTTCGGCTTCGGGCCGAGATGAATGATGGAGGTGCGGGGCGACGCAAATACTCAGATGCTGAGATTTTGAGTCGTCTTGCCCAGGGAGAATCCTCAGAGACCATACGCCAGGCATCTGCTGAGTGATGGGATAGCCGCTGATTCAGCAAGATGATGAGATGGTCCGATCTCTGTGGCGACGCAGAGGATCTGAGCAAAGCTTGGATCGCACAGACGAGGCATCAGCCTGTCGGTCAGTGTAACATGAATGAACGGTCCTAAGGTGGCAATCGCTGCCTGCCTCGGCGGTAACGTCGGGGGCAATACCTGGCTGTATGCGGGAACACCCTTAGAGCCCGTCCTACTCGAGAGATAGCTTCTCTCAGTAAAAATGGCCGGGATTGGGCAATCCGCAGGAAACTCTCACGGGAGAGGATCCTCAGAGACTATACGCTAGGTGTCCAAATGAAGTGGAGGAGGTCAATGGATCTCAGTCCCGACTGGGTGGTCGGGTTTAAGGATTGTCGAGGTAACGCTTTCGATGAGCCGTGCGAACAAGGTCAAGGCGCAAGAGATCCTAGGCCTGCTACGACAACAGTATGGACAAAGAGATAGTCCACCCCAGTCAGAAATGTCTGGATGAGAGGTGAGCGAAATTCCTTGTCGGGTAAGTTCCGACCTGCACGAATGGCGTAACGAGTGGGGCACTGTCTCAACGAGGGACCCGGCGAAATTGAAATAGGTGTGAAGATGCATCTTACCCGCAGCAGGACAAAAAGACCCCGTGGAGCTTTACTGCAACTTGGCATTGAGTTAGGGTTTAATCTGTGTAGGATAGGTGGGAGGCTGTGAAGCTGGGGCGCCAGCCTCGGTGGAGCCAACCTTGAAATACCACCCTGATTAAATCTTGACCCTAACGGGCGACCGTTATCCGGCGTCCGGACAGTGCCAGGCGGGCAGTTTGACTGGGGCGGTCGCCTCAAATGTGGGGCGCCCTGGCGGCAACGTCAGGGGCAAATCTGGCTGTATGCTGGGAAATCCGTCCTCCAGGCATCATCCGTACCGTTACCGATGATGACCAAGGAGGTGTAGAATCTGGCGCTACCCGATGGGTGAAAAAGCGGCCAGCGCGGATTATCAGCAGGGAAGTCTTCTTATGGAAGACCCCTCAACGACTGTACGCCAGACATCCCTCTGGGATGGTGATATAGTCTGAACTTCCAGGCGACTGGAAGCCGGGACAACCCGGGGTCTGGCTGTGCTCGGGAGTATCATGAGGTCAAGAGAGATCGAAGAATACAAAAGAGGCTTGAGACTCACCAGAGAGCAAAGAGAAGTTCTGATTGGGTTAATGTTGGGTGATGCTCACCTTGAGACCCAGAATAATGGCCGTACTTACCGTCTCAAAGTGGAACAAAGCGAAGCCCACCTGGCCTATATCAGACATCTCTATCAACTGTTCGCTGAATGGGTGCGAACCCCACCCCAGGCCAAGTTGGTGAGGAGCCGAGGGCATGTAAGTCGAAACTGGTGGTTTCAGACGTTAAGTCATAGCGCCTTTCGTTTTTATGCCCACCAGTTTTATCGGGATGGACGGAAGTGCGTACCACGACTGATCCACCGCTGGCTGACGCCCCGTGCTCTAGCCTACTGGTTTATGGACGATGGGTCGGTTAAATCAGCACAATCAAAAGGAGTGCTGATCAACACCCAGGCTTTCAGCTTAGGTGAGGTGCAGCGCCTTTGTCAGGTGCTGCAAGAGCGGTTTGACCTTAAGACGCAGCCTCGGAAGCAACGGGAAGGTTATCAGGTCTACATTTCAGGAGAATCATATGAAGTATTCCGTGACCTGATCGAACCTTACCTTATTCCAGAAATGCGGCATAAACTCCCGCCCGCCAGACAAACATAATTGCCTAAAAGGTAACGGAGGCGCCCAAAGGTTCCCTCAGGCTGAATGGAAACCAGCCAGAGAGTGTAAAGGCATAAGGGAGCTTGACTGCAAGACCTACAAGTCGAGCAGAGACGAAAGTCGGGCTTAGTGATCCCACGGTTCCGAGTGGAAGGGCCGTGGCTTACCGGATAAAAGCTACCCCGGGGATAACAGGCTGGTGAGGCCCAAGAGTTCACATCGACGGCCTCGCTCGGCACCTCGATGTCGGCTCATCGCATCCTGGGGCTGAATAAGGTCCCAAGGGTTGGGCTGTTCGCCCATTAAAGCGGTACGCGAGCTGGGTTCAGACCGTCGTGAGACAGGTCGGTCTCTATCCGCTGTGGGCGTAGGGGACTTGAGGGGAGCTGCCCTTAGTACGAGAGGACCAGGGTGGACGGACCGCTAGTGTGCCAGTTGTCACGCCAGTGGCATTGCTGGGTAGCTAACGTCTGGCAGAGATAACCGCTGAAAGCATCTAAGTGGGAAACTCGCCCCAAGATAAGGTCCCCCACCGGGATAACCGGGTAAGACCGCCGGAAGACTACCGGTTTGATAGGCCGCGGGTGTAAGCACAGTAATGTGTTTAGCTGAGCGGTACTAACGGTCGAGGGCTTAATTCAACCTTATGAGACAGCGGAAGCGAATCTGCATTCTGTTCAGTTCTTAAAGTGCCAGGCATACCGTTTAGAAAAACACGATAAGAGCCAAAAAGCTCTCTTGGTGATTTGAGCGGCGGGGACACACCCTGCTCCATCCCGAACCAGGAAGTTAAGCCCGCCAGCGCCGATGGTACTTGAGGGGCGACCCTCTGGGAGAGTAGGTCATTGCCAGGAGAGCTTTTTGCAATCAGAGACCCGTTTTCTCGGAGAAAAAGGGTTTCTTTTTTGGCAATTTGCCATTTCTCCCGATTTCTGCTATAACGATACTCAATTAACCCTGTGGGAGGTGAAATAGGGTGAGTACAACTATTCAGAAACTGGCAATTCTGCGACGCAGGCGGCGCCGTAATCGTAACGGCAATGGCGGCACTTTGCTTCTGCGCCTGTCGTTCGGTTTAATTGCCGCCGTAGTGTTGTCTGTGCTCCTGGTCATAGGCGCGGGAGCAGGTACTGTGGCGGGGGTGTATGCTTACTATGCTAAGGACCTTCCTGATCCACAGGCTATTGAGGTTGTAGAGGAAGATTTCGAGACTACTAAGTTTTTCGATCGCACGGGTAAGACTCTGATCTACGAGGTGGTGAACCCTCTGGGCGATCGTACGTGGGTGACGCTGGATCAGATTCCCAAACACGTTATAAACGCGACTATCGCTATTGAGGACCGAAATTATTGGGAAAACCCCGGCGTTAATGTGCGTGGACTGGCCCGGGCTTTCATTTCCAATTTGCGCGGTGGTCAGATACAGGGTGGTAGTTCCATTACCCAGCAATTGGTGAAAAGGGTGCTCATCCCTCCAGAGGAACGTGAGGTCAGGTCGTATGCGCGAAAGATCAAAGAGGTTATTCTGGCACTGGAGATCACCCGCCGATATAGCAAGGAGCAGATTCTGGAATGGTATCTTAACCGTATTTTCTACGGGCATCTGGCTTATGGGATAGAGGCGGCATCGCAGGTTTATTTCGGCAAGCATGTTAACGAGCTCGATCTGGCCGAGGCGGCGATGCTGGCTGCGCTTCCCCAGTATCCCGGGCTCAATCCTATTGACAATTGGGCCAAGGCTAAAGAGCGTCAGCACCTGGTGATAGATGCCATGTTGCACCAGGGGTACATTACCCGAGACGAGGCCATCGCGGCAAAATCTGAGCAATTGATCCTCAAACGCGGTGTGGAGGAGCGGTATGACGTGATTGCTCCGCATTTTTCTCTGTATGCTCTGGACCGGTTAGAAGAGATCGTGCCACCGGAGTATATCCTGCGGGGCGGCCTGCGAGTCTACACGACGATTGATTTGGAGATGCAAGCCAAGGCCGAGGAATTGGCCCGCGCCCACATTGCTAAATTGGAGGCGGAAGGACGTAACGCGCACAACGCGGCTGTGGTCAGTCTGAATGTGCGCACTGGTGAGATACTGGTCATGGTGGGCAGCCTGAATTACTGGAATAAGGATATTGACGGTGAAGTGAACGTGGCTATCGCCAACCGGCAACCCGGTTCCTCATTTAAACCGTTCACCTACGTCACCGCTTTCGCGCAGGGTTACACCCCGGCAACGATGGTGATGGATGTGCGGACCTGTTTCCCTCAGGATCCGCCCAATCCTCCCTATTGTCCAGAGAACTACGATAACAAGTACCACGGCCCGCAGAGTTTCCGCACCGCCTTGCAACGCTCATACAATATCCCTGCCGTCAAGGTGTTGGATCTGGTCGGGGTGGCCAACGCGATCAAGACGGCGCATCGTATGGGGATCACCACTCTGCGTGAGGACATGGATTACTATGGCTTGAGCCTGACCTTGGGCGGTGGTGAGGTCAAGTTGCTGGACATGGTTTATGCTTTCAGTGTGTTTGGCAACGGTGGTACGATGGTCGGTACGCCAGTGCCAGATTCACGGCGGGAGACCGGGTACCGGGAGTTGGACCCGGTGGCCATTCTGCGGGTGGAAGATCGCAATGGGAACATCCTTTGGGAGTACAAGGAACCGGAGCGCCGCCAGATTCTCAGCCCGCAACTGGCTTATTTGATGTGCAACGTCCTTTCGGATAACAATGCGCGGATTGCGGCTTTCGGGACGAATAATCCCCTGTACCTGGAGGATCGCCCGGTGGCGGCGAAAACCGGCACAACCGATGATTTCCGCGACGCCTGGACTGTCGGTTTCACTCCCCAGTTGGCTACCGGCGTGTGGGTTGGCAACAGCGACAATGAGCAAATGGAACACGTGCCTGGTTCCATTGGAGCAGGTCCCATCTGGCACGATTTCATGGCCTGGGCGACAAAGGACATGCCGGTGGAACAGTTCGTGCGTCCGGAGGGGATCGAGGAGCATATAGTGTGCGCAGTCTCGGGGCTGTTGCCTAATGAGAACTGTCCGCACAAAGTCCGCGAGGTGTTCATCGCCGGCACTGCGCCGACGGCGGTGTGTAACGTGCATCAGGCTTTTCAGGTCAACCGCGAGACGGGTAAGCTGGCCACGGTTTACACTCCGCCGGAACTGGTGGAGACGAAGGTGTACGAGATCTACCCGCCGGAGGCCAACGACTGGGTACGTGAGGCGGGTATCCCTCAGCCACCTACCGAGTACGATACCATCTACGGCCCCAGTCCCGAATCCGAGGATGTGGCTATTCTTAAGCCCGCGCCCTATGCGTACATCAGCAAGGGCACGGTTATCGAGGGAAATGCGCGGGGAGGGAATTTCGCTTTCTATCGGCTGGAATATGGTCCGGGACTGAATCCCTCGTCGTGGACGCAACTGGGCGGTGATCATCCCAATCAGGTATCCAATGGGCCACTGGAGTACTGGGACGTAAGTCAGTTGGATGGCTTGTACACTTTGCAATTGCGGGTGGTGGGCCACGATGGCTCGGTCCGTGACGATGCCATCCAGGTAACTATTGACAACATCTCGCCCACGGTAAGCATTGGTTACCCGCTGGAAGGGGCTCTCTATGTCATGGAGGACGATGAGTATGTGAATATCCAGGCTGATGCCAAGGATAACGTCTCCATGGACCGCGTGGAGTTCTTCGTAGACAATCAGTCTGTCGGGATAACGATGGTGCCGCCGTTCAACAAACGGTGGATGATCACCATGTCTAATACTCTGCCTTTGCCCACGCCTATGGTCATCACCCGCACCGAACCGATCACTAACCCGGTGGACGGCAGCATCATCGGCGAGCAGGTGATTACCGTCACTCAGGTTATTACCACCGAGGATGGAATGGTGCAGCAGTGGTGGGAGAACGGTTTCGGAGTCATGTATTACATCACCGACACCAAGCATTTCACTGAAACCCATCTTATCCACGCAGTGGCCTATGACGCGGCGGGCAATCGCACGGAAAGCGAGCGGGTGCGCATCTATGTGATCCACAAAGACAAGGAGAAAGAAAAAACGAGCACCGGCTTTGTGATCCGGCGGGATGACGAGGTGGCTTTCATCGGGGATGAAAGGCGGCCTGTGGGGTAAAAAAGGTGCGACGCACTTGGAAAGTGCGTCGCACCTTTTATTTTGGCCGGCCTACTGGTATTCCTTCGTAATCAATGGCAGGTACATGTACCAGTGGCTGCGCACGGTGTAGCTCATCGAGCTGGTGTAGCCTTTCATGTCGGCGATCTGGAACTCGATACGATTGTCCGTATGTCGTGGCTGGTCAAAAGGCACGGCGGAGGCGGTGATGGTCTGTAGTTCCACGGTGCCGCTGATGCCAGTGCATGTGGCCGGGGTCCAATCGCGCCACGATAGTCCCCCGTCTGTTGAGTAACGGTAGAGGGCGCCGTCCACGTTCAGTCCGGAGATTTCGTCGAAGACGCGAACGGTGCAGGTAGGCGCGCTGCCCCCGTCCCACCACTCCGGCGCGAAGTCCCGCCAGCCAGTGGGTGGGCTGGTGTCCGAAAGGGTGACTGTCCTGATCAGGTCGGCGGAGACGTTGCCCGCGCCGTCTATGAATTTGACGGTGATGACTTTGAGTCCTTCGCCAGGGGTGAGCCGCCATTGCGCGCTGGTGGCAATGCTGATGGGGTAGCCGACGATGAGCACGCGGTCCAGATACAGGTCGGCGGTGGCCCGGTAGGCGGTGCGGAACTCCAGGCCGGAGGTGCCGGCGTCGGTGTAGTTGAAGTCCACGGCGAATTCCTGGTAGGTGTTGGCGGCGCGGAAGTCGGTGCCACGCAGGCGACGCAGGCCCAGAACGCGCTTGCCAGCGTTGTCCACCACGTCGAGCATGGCCACCTCGGCGGTGGTGGTCACGTTGTTCGTCTTCAAGCGGAAGTAAGCGCGGTAGGCATGACCGGGCGGCAGGATGTAGGTGTACGGGCCGTACCAGGCCCCGGCGCTGTGCACGCCGGCCAGCCCTCGCCAGGCAGAACCGTTCAATGCGTCTGTATCGGTAACGGCTTCGCCGGACTGGTGATACAAATCCTCGCCTTCCCAGGTCCAGCCCTCGTTGCTGAAGGCCATCGTCTGTACTCCGCTGCCAGGGTTGGGATCGGTGGCCGAGAGGGAGGAGATGGTCACAGTGATGGTGTCGGTGTAGGCATCGCTGATGGCCGCCGTGGTGTTCGTCGGCGGCTGGCGGTCCAGGCCGATGTGCACTGTGTCGGCCTGGGACTGCACGTAGCCCTCTGTGTCGCTGATGAGCAGCGAGAGGGTGATGCTTTTAGAAGGGGTATCGCTGAGGGCGCTCACGTCCCAGACCGTGCTCCAGCCATCGCTGCCCACCGTGTCGGTGATGAGCAGAGTGGTGGTGTCGGTCACGACGTAAAACCCGACCGCGCTCACGGCGCTGTTTTCGTCGCTGGCGTTGGCGGTGATGTATACCCGGTTGCTGGTGATGAAGTAGTCCGACCAGGGCAGAGTCACCGCGCCGATGGGTGTCGGGCCGCCGGTGCTGGGCAGTTCCACGGTGACGTTGGTGTAGTAGTGGGTGAGGATCTGCTGATAGTTCCAATCGTGCCACTCGGCCCAACGCCGCGCCCCGCGCTGAGACATCCCCCAACCGTGGCCCCAGCGCTCTTGTCCAAAGCTGACAGGATCATCCACGGCCTGGATGTAGTCCACCCCGTCCATACCACGGGTCGGGCAGCCGTTCTCGGCGCTGTAGAAAGCTTTGATCACGTCGCCCTGATAGGCGATGTACTGGCCCCGGGTGTCGTCGGTGGCGGCGTCACTCCGCCAATGGCGTTGATCCTCCCGACCCATGACCTGATAATCGGTCCAGTCGGAGACGTCCCAGTCGGGATCGGGAGGGTGCTCAATGTAATACCAGGCATAGCTGCGTGCAGCCACGGCCTGGGCTTTGATGGCCTCGGTGGGATAGATCGAGGCGCTGATTTCCACCGGCACTACCCGCTTGACGTAGTTCTCGAAGGTGATGACGTCAATCTGGCCGACGGGCACGTCCGCGCGGTAGTAGTTCTCCTCACGGTGGATGACGCGGATGGTGTCCGGCGGGGTCTTTTGGGCCAGGGTTCCTACGACGCTGGCGGTCACGGGGGCGGCCAGGTTGGAAAAGTCCTCGCTGGGCCCCGGTTTCTGCTCCTCTCCCCTGACGGGGGAGGAGACAGCGCGGTTGACGTCCAGCACCCACACGTCGCCCGCGCGGTTGAAGGCGATGTAGCGGCCATCGGGCGACCAGGCAGGGCTGCTCTCCTCGAGGTCGTTGCGCAAGAGAGGGTATGGGGCGCGGTCAGGAGACCTTTGCCCAACGGGGAAGTCCACGTCCACCAGCCAGATGTCGCTGGCGGAGGCGGTCTCGGCTCCCAGCGGCGTGCGGGAGAAGGCCAGTGTGCGCCCGTCTGGTGACCAATTCGGCGCGCTGAACAGCTCCTCCCGGCCCTGGACCAGGAGGGCGGGCGCCTGGTTACCCTCCACGTCCGCTACCCACAGCTCCGGCGAGAGGTTTTCGGCGCTGACGTAGGCCAGCCACCGCCCGTCCGGTGACCAGGTGAAGTTCAAGATATGGGTCTCTGCGGTCAGCAATCGCGGCTCTGCGCCGGGACGGGGTATTGCCCACAGGTGTGTGCCGTCGCTCCAGGCAACGCGCGAGCTGTCGGGAGAGAGGCGAACCCGGGCCCCGGTGGGCAGGGTGGGGAGGTCGAAAGCCTGGGCGGCCGTCCCCTCGCTGCTCAACCACAGGCGTCCCTCCTGAGCGAAGGCCAGGGCCTGGCCCACCCAGGCTGGCGGTGTGCGCCAGTCGGCGGGGCCCCATGATTTCTCCTGGCTGCTGACCAGGTCCAGGACGCGGACTTCCCAGCGCCCATCGCCGATGAAGGCCAGGTAAGCCAATTGCCGTCCATCGCCGGAATAGGACGGGTCCAGGGCGTTATCGCTGAGTTTAGTCGCCTGGCCGCCCAGGACGTCCACCGCCCACAGTTCGCTGAGCATCTGGCGGGTAGGGCCTTCTCCGGCCACCGCACCCCAATGGTTGACGAGCACCGTGCGTCCGTCGGGCGACCAGCCGGCGAGGCGGGATTGTCCGTCGGTAGTCAGCGGCCACATCCCATCGGGGCTTTGGGCGGTAACTGGCGACGAAACGAGTTGAGTCAGGAGGGCCAGCAGTCCCAGCGTGGCCAAACCTACAGACAGTATTAAATACCACACTTTTCTCAGTCTCATGGGCCGATTCACCTCATTCCTTCCCTTTAGGTTATCATACGCGAGAAGAGCTTTTCTGTCAAACTGGCATTTTTCATCAAAGTGCTCTTGATTGACTTTTGCTCCAGGCTATGCTATACTTTTTCATCTACAGATGGATTTAAGATGTGGGGGGAGCCTACTTTAACTAGCAAAGGAGATTCACTGATGAAGACAACAAACAATCGCATACTGAGAGTGCTTTGGGTGGGGCTGCTGCTGGTAGGCATTGCCAACCTGTGGCTGCCCCACATGTCTATTGCTGCTCCCCCGGCTCGCCCCTCTGGACAAGTGGAGGTAAGTATTGAGGATGTGATCAATCGGCTGGAAGGTTGGTTCGGTTCCGCTTTCGCCGGTTATCACTTCAACAACTGGATTAAATTGGGAGACATCAACCTGGCGCGGGCGCGGTTCGACGAGGGCGACGTGCAGGTCTACATTGACCCCGCGTTCCTGAACTCCCTTGAGGCCAACGCTGCTTACGTGGACTATTCGGCTGGGGGATTAGGCTATTTCAATGACCTGGTCCTGGCCGACATACCGGCTAACGTCCCGGCCCAGACCATCTGGCACGAGGTGATGCACGCCATCTTTGACACCCACGACTCCGAGCTCCTGGTGGAAAACGATGAGATGTACACCTGGTACATGGAGAACGTGGTCCTCCACGCGCTCCCCTGGCTGGAGGAGTACGAGAAAGAGCTGGCTAAAGGTGAGGCGTGCGACCAAAAGCTCCTGGACCAGAAGTGGGAGAAGTTCGTCGAGAAAATGCAGGAGGCCAGGAAAACCGGTTATGGGACTATCACCAGCGAGGCGCAGATTCAGCAGTTGCGCCAATTGACCGGCTTTCGTGTGGATGTGGACGCCATCCGCCAGGGGTACGTAGCCGCCGGACTGGATAAATGTGCCGCCGCCACTCCGGCGGTCGCGACCTCGGCGGCGCTGGACCTCATCTTCTGCATTGACGTGACGGGCAGCATGGAGGACGACATCGCCAGCGTCAAGGCGGCGGCTTCCAGCATCGTGAGCACCATCGCTGCCAAGAATAAGGATTACCGTGTGGCCATCATCGCCTACCGTGACTGGGACGATTCGATGGGCTACGCCATGTTTGAGGACTATTCCTTTTCCTCGGACCAGGCGGCCATCATCGCCAACATCAACAGCCTGAGCGTGGGCGGTGGCGATGATACACCCGAGGCGGTGTTCGAGGTGTTGATGCGGGCCATTGATTCCAAGTCGGTGGGGGGCTGGCGGAACAATGTGAACAAGCAGGTGATCCTGATGGGCGATGCGCCGCCCCATGATCCCAGCCGGGAGGGGTTAACCGCGGCCAGCGTGGCCAAGGCTGCCGAAGAGGCCGATCCGGTGGTCATCCAGGCCATTGTAGTAGGCAATGAAGGCGTCTACGACTCTGATGCCGTCGCCGCCTTCCGCGAGCTGGCCGAGTTGACCAAAGGTAATTTCTTCGAGGCTGAGAACGCAGAAGCGGTGCCTGAGATGCTGCAGAAAAGCATCGAGGTTATCGCGCCGCCCAAGACGGACTCACTGCTGACGGGTATGGGCCTTTTGCTGGTCGGGGCTCTTTGTCTGCTGGGGCTTTTCCTGATCGGCGTGCTGCTTTTCATGGTCATTTTCTGGAGAGGGAGAAGGAAACGAGCGTCTCGTGCCCCGGCTGCTGTGCCTGTCGCCCCGGCGCAACGTCCCTATGCCGCACCGCCGCCCGCGCCGTCTGTTCCCTGGCAAGGGGAAACCGTCGCTGCCCCGGCAGCCATCATGGCCGAGCTGGTGGTGGAGGAAGGGCCGGATGCCGGACGACGCTTCGCGCTCAAGCCCAATACCCGCCTGGGGCGAGCTCCGGATAACAATGTTGTACTTCAGGACCCCCTGGTCTCACGGTATCACGCGGCTATCACTTTCACCGGCACTGCCTACGTCATTGCCGATCTGGGCAGTGCCAATGGCACTAAGGTCAACGGTATGCCCATTGACCAGCCCTGTCAACTGCGCCACGGGGACGTTATCGCCGTGGGGTCTGAGCAGTTAGTGTTTCGTGGGGGGTGATTCGGAACCCTTACGAGGGTTCCACAGAGGAGCACAGCCATGAGCCCAGACTCGATGGTCGAGAACAAGGTTTTCCTGCAGGCCATCTCAACTTGCCTGGAATGGCTCAAGAAATCACTGGGCAGCGAATGGCCCGCTTTCCGCGCCCGACTGCAACAGGCCTTGGAGCGCCTGAACGCGGCCAGCACCGATGAGCAGGTGCTGGCCGCCGTGGACGAGATCATCACCGTCTGCCTGGATACTCCGGCCGCTGACTTCTTCCGTGACTTGCTCTGTGGAATCCAGACCAAGGCTGCCTGGACGCCTGAACCCGTGCGCCGTGGGGGTATCCCCAGTTGGCTGCCGACATTGGCGGAACTTGTTGAGCCCAGTCCCCTGACCAGATCCCCCGCCTGGTCAGGGGACCAGCCAGAAGCGTTGGCTACCCGGTCCGACGTGATAAGTGCCGGTCGGGAACTGGCGGCGGCGCTATCGGGATTCCGCTACCTGAACACCCTTTTTACCAAAGCGGACGGCGAGATGGCCCTGCCTCCCGATGAACCGCTGGTCCATGGTCAGTCCTACGTCCTTTACGTGGACATCAGCCCCGAGCGCAAAGGCCTGGGTGAGGATGATATTCCTTTCCCTGACCAGGCTCTGGATGAATGCTGGGATGAGGCCCAGACGCTGCCTCTGACCATCATTGCCTCATCCCGCGATTTCCACATTGAACATCCCATGCAAACCCTCGCTCTGCCCCGCGCCGGTCCTTCGGATGGGGTGCGCTTCGCCGTTCGCCCTTTGCTTGACGAAGGGCGGGGCTTTATCCAGGTGGAGGTTTTCTATCGGGGCCACCTGCTCCAGTCAAAGCGGGTGGAGGCCCTTATCATGTCCACTGTGGATGCTGCCGTGCCCGCCTCATTGCGTCCTGCTCAAACGGCACGCATCACTTTTACCACCACCGCCCGTCTCGACCCCGACAGCCTGGTGCTGTTTCCAGAGCGGGTGTTGGCAGTGGATGTGGAGCGCGATTCGCGGGACGGCAGCATTGACTTCCGCTTCCTGGACCGCACCCGAGGCGACGCGGAACTGGCCTACTACGACACCCGCCTGCAGCCCGAGGCGCTGGGCCAGGCCATCGCCGGGGTACGGAAACAGCTCCAACTGGCGATCACGGGCGAGGTGCGGGATAGCGAGACGGTTCCTGGCTACCAGTACGTCCTTATCGGCGATGACGCTTTGTTGAATGTCTGGCTTCCTCGCCTGGCCCACGCGGGGCGTTACCTGTATCGGGTGCTCCTGCCCGAGACCGGCAGCCATCCTTCCGAAGGGGATCGCGGTGAACGGCTGCGGGCTGCTCTCCAGCCGGGCGCTATCATTCAGGTCAATCCGGTGTTGGGAGTGGTGACCATCCCCTGGACGCTGTTGTACGAGCGGGAACTGAAACTGGTGACCGGTCGTACCAGAGTTTGTGAGCGTTTCGCCGCTCAGGGCCCCGACTGTGCCGATTGCCCCTACACCGGAGACGCCTACATCGTCTGCCCCTACGCCTTTTGGGGCTATCGTTATGCCATTGAACAGCTCCCTTGTTGGGTGAGTGGCGAACTGCCCCACCCCCCGGCACTGGTGCGGGAGATTGCCAATGGATGGCCATTGCATCTCAACCTGAACGTCTGGCGCGACTTTCTCCTGTGGCGCGACCATGTGCCCAAGATCGAGGCCGCCGGAGAAGTGCGGGCTCTGGTGGCCGAGGAGATCTCCCAATTGGAGGCGGTGTGGGCCGAGCACAGCCCCGACCTGGACGTGGTCTACTTCTACAGCCACGGCGGGACAGACGAAGTGCTGGGCCAACCCTATCTGGAGCTGAGTGATGGCCGGATTGACAGCAACTTTCTGGAAGCCTCCCATTTGCACTGGCCGCACAACCCCCTGGTATTCCTCAACGGCTGCGCTACCGGTGACTACGGTCCCGAAAGCTACGTCAGCCTGATTGATGACTTCCGCGCCGCCGGGGCCAGCGGTGTGGTTGGTACCGAGTGTCCCGTGCCCGAATTATTCGCTGAGGCCTATGCCGCTGCCCTGTTTCCTCGCCTGTTCCGGGGCGAACCTCTGGGGCAGGCCATGCTGACCGTGCGCCTGGAGTTCCTGCGATACAAGAAGAACCCGCTGGGTCTGGCCTATACCCTCTACGCTGCCCACGAGATCACCCTGGCCCGGCCTGTGGCCTCAATGACCACGGAGGTATTTCGATGAAACGCTGGATACCCATCATTCTGCTGGCTCTCACCCTGGCTTCTATCCCTGTCCTGGCCCAGGCGGGTCTGCACATCGAGGTTGACCCCGGCGACACGCCGCTGGTGATCACCGGCTGGCTGGGCGAGGAAAACGCCTTTGTCGGCAACCTGCGGCTTACCGCCCGCGGCGGCGACGTGGCCGCGTTCACCTTCCTGACCACGGACCTGGCCCGTGAGGAAGGCGATGAGGTCATTGGCCGTCAGCAGATAAGCCTGGTCGGCGATCCGACCCTTTCCGCCGACGTGCCCAAGAACTTCCAGGTGACGGTGAGTGGCCCACCGCTGCCGGGAACCTACCGTGGACAGATTGAGATTCTGCTCCCCGGACAGGCGCAGGCAGAGGCGTTGGTCATTCCTCTCACAGTAGTAGCCAAGGCACGACCGACATTGACTCCGTTGCCCGGCACCGACCGGCTACAGCTCCGTCTGGTGCGCTGTGGGCCGGGACTCGATTGCGCCCTGGCCCGCCTCCTGCTCCCGGATAGCGCTTTCCTGGATAGCTGGCAATTGCAATTCGATAACCCCGTCCAGGCTGCCGTGACTGTGGTGAATGCCAAGGCCGTGGTCATAGGGGAACAGACCGGCTACCAGTTGACCGATGCGGAACTGGTGTTACCCGCCGATCAGCAGACCCTGCCCGCCGGACAGGTTGGCACTCTGCCTCTTACCCTCTATCGCTCCGCCATGCCCCCTGATCACTACACCGGAGCTGTCTACCTGACGCTGGATGGGAAGCAGGAGCGGGTAGCCCTGCCGGTGGACCTGAGCGTGCGGAGTGGTCCTCTGGGGCCATTTCTGGCTCTGCTGGCAGGAGTGGTGCTGGGCCGCCTGTTTAAGTACATGCAAGAACGGGGCCGTCCCCAGGCCGAAGCATTGCAGGCTGTCAACCGCCTTCAGGCCTTGGTCAGAACAGCTCACCCTGATGATCAGAAGATTCTGGCTCCGATGGTCGAGGCCGTGCGCAAGCTGGTCTATCGGCAGAAACTGGAGACGGTGACCGCCACATTGGAAGCCATCGAAGCCCGCTCGCAGGTGCTGAATGAGCTGCGGGCCATAGAAACGGCGCTGAAGGACAAGGAACAGCATCCCAAAGTCAAAGAGGCGTTGGAGAAAATCGCTCAGGCCCGGCGGCACCTGGAGTTGAAACAGGACGCTGAGGCCACCGCCCTGCTGGAGGAAATCAAGCGGGTTCTGGTCAGCCTGAAGACCACCATGATGGGAGTCGACGGTCGCCCCGATGCCGACGTGGCCCGCGCTGCCGAACGAGCCGAGGTAGCGGAGGGCGCTGCTGACCGCGCCGCGCGTGGCCCCCTTGTCCCGGCTGAGCCCCGCTGGCTGGAACGGCTCAAGGACTGGCTGGTCATCCTCTCTGGCCTGTCCGACCAGATTCGTGCCGAAGCGACCTTATGGCTGGTGCGGCCTTTGCTGTACATGGCTTTGATGATCGGGCTGTTGGCTGTGGGCATAAGCTCCCTCTATGTGGAGAACGGGGCCGCTTTCGGGGCCAACCCTTTCGCCGATTACCTGGGCCTGCTGCTCTGGGGTCTCAGCGCCGACGTGGCTGGCCGCAGCCTGGCCAATCTGCGCGGCGGGGGCGCAGATTAGACTACATCGTGCCGTAACGCAGGCTTCAGCCTGCAACAGGGGGAGAAAAATGACTACCACTCAAGTGGACAGACTGCTGGGCATGGGCACTTTGCTGGCCACCATGGGCCGTCAACAGGAGGCTCTGGACTACTTCGACCAGGCGCTGCAGATTAACCCTGCCCATTCCGCGGTCTGGTTCAACAAGGGACTGGCCCTGTACGAGATGGACAGGAAACAAGAGTCGCTGGCCTGTTTTCAGGAGTCGGCTGCCTGCGACCCGGAGGACCCTGAACCCTGGATCAACATGGGCAATGTCTTGGCCGATCTGGGCCGTCGCCAGGAGGCCGTGGCCGCCTTCGACCAGGCCATTCAGTTGCGACCCGGCGATGCCAACACCTGGTTCAACAAAGGCACCGTTCTGGCCGAGATGGGCCAGCTTCAGGCGGCGCTGGCTTGCTTTGAACGAGCTCTACAAATAGACCCCAATGATCAGGAGTTCCGTCTGGCGGCTCAGACCTGTCGTAACGCAATGCGCCGTTCCTGAAGATCCTCTCCGCCAGCCGCAGGGTGAGGTAAAATTTGTAGTAACGACACTCCGCTATGCTCAGTACATGCTTCAGTCGTTCTTGCGACTGAAGTCGCCACTACAACCACTTTTGCGACTGAAGTCGCCACTACAACCACTCTTGCGACTGAAGTCGCCACTACAACCACTCTTGCGACTGAAGTCGCCACTACAACCACTTTTGGGACGTGCTAATGACCGACTGGCAGTCTCATCTACGGGCTGGGGCTGGTTTGCGCCTACCACGACCATGACGATGAGCAGGCAGCGGCTTGCTTCGCTGAGGCCGTCGAATTGGCCGAGCGCTGGCGGCGTGGCTTGCCCGGTTTTGATTTTCAGTTGCTACAGGCAGCCGACTGGGGAGCGCTGTATCAGGATATGATGCTATGTGCTTTGCGCCGGAAACGCTACACAGAGGCCTGGGCTTACACCGAGCGGCAGAAAGCCCGCGCATGGCGCGAGTGGTTGGTCCAGATGGACGCGTCTCCCGAAGTGATTCAGTCTGAACTGGCGGCCGAGGGCCTGAGTCAATTTCTGCCTGAAGAGGGGACGGCATTGGTGTCATTTAACGTCACTCACCGGGGCAGTGTGGCCTTCATCATGCATCGGCAGGGTGTGGAATCCGGCGAACCGCCCCAGGATGCCGGCGATTGGTCTCCCCTGCCGGCCTTGACCGGGCCAGTGGGAACTCCTCACCTGGAAGTGGTGACCATGCCGGGGTTTACGCGGGATGATCTTGAGTGGATGCTCATCACCAGGGAACGGGAGGTTGGTTTACGGGCGGTAGTCAGCGAGGACTATCTGCGCATTGCCGAACCCCTGGGACGGGCGGTGGGCGGCTGGTTGGTGGACTACTATCGGTTCCAGAATGAGCAGACCGACGAGACGTGCGCCCGTTGGTTGGTGACCCTGGCGGAGACGGGTCGTGTGCTCTACGAGAAACTGCTTCGCCCAGTCGTGGAGCGGCTGGATGCGCTTGGTGTTCAGCGTCTGATCCTCGTTCCCTCCCTGGGGCTGCATTTGTTGCCGCTGCACGCCGCGAGCCCTGGAGACTCAGGGGAGCATACCCTCCTCGATGATTACGAGATCAGCTATGCGCCGGCGGCCCTGGTCTGGCGTCACTGCCGGGAGCGGGAAACCAAAGTCTGTGAAGGGCTTCTGGTGGCTGCGGCCAACCCCACTGGCGATCTGCCCTTCGCCGGGTACGAAGTACAAAGTATCCGGACACAATTTCCTCCAGGGAAATCCACAACCCTCTGGCGCGAAGAAGCTACCCAGGAGAACGTGCTGGCCAGGGCCGGGGAAGCAGGTTATCTCCACCTGGCCTGTCATGGCCTCTTCGACCTGGTGGATCCCCTGGAATCGCAGTTAAGCCTGGCCGATGGCGACCTGACCCTGCGGGATGTTTTGGGCCAGTTGCGCTTATCCGACGCGCGGCTGGTCGTGCTCAGCGCCTGCGAGACAGGGGTCAGCGAGTTTCGCGCGCTGGCCGACGAGGTCATCGGCTTGCCGGCCGGCTTTTTGATGGCCGGAGCGACTGCGGTGATGGCTTCATTATGGGCGGTTAACGATCTATCTACCGCCTTGTTGATGGAGCGCTTTTACCACAACCTCCTGGCTGAACAACAACGTCCTTCCGCTGCCTTGCGGGCTGCCCAGCTCTGGCTGCGGCAGGTGCAGGCCGGAGAACTGGCCGCTCGCTTCGAGGCCGAACGCCGCAGACCGAATGATGAGCGTACCATGACCTACGAACAGGCCTCGACGGCCTGGCGGCGATTTGTCGCCATGAGACCGGACGCACACCCCTTCGCTCACCCGTACTACTGGGCCGCTTTTACTTTAAGCGGTGCCTGATTTGACCACCGATGGGCGGCCCTCCCAGGTCTTAACCTCAGATTTGATGCCAACGACGAACAAACATGGTCCAACAACCGACATCTCACGTGCTGGTGCATGATTTCGGCGGGAACGGCCCGGTTATCCACCTGGCCCATGCCAACGGCTTTCCTCCGGGAACTTATCGTCCGTTGGTGGACACCCTTATTCACCACTATCACGTCATCAGCCTGCCATCCCGCCCCCTGTGGCCCGGCAGCCAACCCGTAAACGTCCCGGACTGGCACCCTCTGGCCGACGACCTGATTCAGGGGTTGGACAGCCTGGGATTGCACCACATCATCGGCATCGGCCACTCCCTGGGTGGGGTGCTGACCCTGTGGGCTGCTGTTAGCCGTCCCGACCTTTTCTGTGCTATGGTGCTCATTGATCCAGTCATCCTGCCTCCGGCCCGGTTATGGGTATGGCGACTGCTGCGTTTCTTAAGGCTTCACCATCAGCAGCCGCTGATCCGGGGAACCCTACACCGCCGACGCATCTGGCCCAGCCGTCAGGCTTGTTATCAAAGCTACAGGACGAAGCCACTTTTCGCTGCCTGGCCCGACGTCAGCCTGTGGGCCTACGTGGAAGCAGCCACGCGGGAAAGGGAGGACGGTCAGGTGGAACTGGTCTATCCGCCGGAATGGGAGGCCCACATTTTCGCTACCATACCCACCGACGTCTGGCAGGCCGTGCCTTACTTAAGTGCTCCGGCGCTGGTCATCCGGGGTGAGCGTTCGCACACCTTTCGGGCTGAGAGCCAGGCGCGGATGGCGCGCCTGTTGCCCGCAGCCCGTTTTGTCGTCGTGCCCGGTGCCGGTCACCTGGTGCCGATGGAGCGCCCGGTGGAGACTGCTGCGGTCATTGGCGATTTTCTAGGTGCGCTGAATCAGGATGAAAAATCTGAAGGAGGACGGAACTATGGTTAAACCTAAAGTTTATGTCACACGCATGATCCCTCAGGCAGGACTGGACATGGTGCGCACATTTTGTGAGACTGATGTCTGGGAAGAAGAGACACCTCCGCCCCGCGAAGTGCTGTTGCAGAAAGTACAGGGAATAGACGGCCTTCTCGCTTTGCTCACCGATACCATAGATGCCGCTCTCATGGACGCCGCTGGGCCGCAACTCAGGGTGATCTCTAATTACGCCGTCGGATATGACAACGTGGACGTCGCCGCGGCTACCGTCAGAGGAATCCTGGTAACCAACACCCCTGGCGTGTTGACGGATACTACCGCCGATTTCGCTTTCACCTTGCTCATGGCTGCTGCCCGCCGGGTAGTGGAAGGGATGGATTACATCCGTGCCGGAAAATGGCTCACCTGGGGTCCCACCCTGCTCCTGGGGCAGGACATCCATCACGCCACGCTGGGGATCATTGGCATGGGACGCATTGGCAGTGGTATGGCCCGGCGAGCCCAAGGCTTTGAGATGCGCGTTCTTTATTATGATCCTTACTGCCGAAAAGAGAAGGGCGAGGAAGTAGGAGCGGAGTGCGTTGACCTGGATACTCTGCTGGCCGAATCGGACTTTGTCAGCGTGCACGTGCCATTGACCCCGGAGACCTATCACATGCTCGGTGCCGAACAATTCAGGAAAATGAAGCCCTCGGCTATTCTGATCAACACTGCTCGTGGTCCGATCGTGGACTCTGACGCACTTTACGAAGCATTGAAAAACGGCGAGATTGCTTACGCTGCCCTGGACGTGACCGAGCCGGAACCGCTTCCCGCCGATCACAAGCTGCTCACCCTGCCCAATATTATCATCTGCCCGCACATCGCCAGCGCCAGCGTTATCACCCGGACCAAAATGGCTACCATGGCCGCCGAAAATCTTATCGCCGGGCTGAAGGGTGAGATGCCACCATACCCGGTTAACCCCGAGGTTCTTCTGCACCCTAAGTAGCTCGACAATGTCACATTTCAGCAGGGAGCCACATTGAGCCACTTTACCTGTCATTGCGAGCTGCCGAAAGGCGGCGAAGCAATCCCCCAGCAGTCAACAGGTAGATTGCTTCGTGCCCTACTCAGAAACTTGACATGTAAGTGGTCAAGCGGCTTGTGGCATGAGTGTGAAGCCGAGTTTGGCGGCTTTGCGCGTCAACCGGGTGACCTCACGCTCGCGCACCTGCCGTTCATATTCTTCCCGCCCCATTCCCTGATAGGGTTCGCGATACTTTAACAAATGATAGGTGATGCGGGCCAGTTTGTGCGCTGTGGCCACAATCGCCGCCTCAGGCCCAAACTTGGCGCGCTTGCGCCGATAGAATGCGCCAAGGCCTGTATCCGTGCGCCCGACCGCTTGCGCCGCCAAGCGAAAGGCTTGGGCTGCGCGATTCTTGCCTTTGAGCGTGCGGCTGCGTATCACCTTGCCGCCGGTGATGTCATTGTGGGGCGCCAAGTGGAGCCACGAGCAGAAATGCTTCTCGGTAGGCCACTTGCTCATATCCGTGCCAATCTCGGAGATAATGATCTGAGCGGTGACCTCATTCAAGCCCTCAACGGCCGTCAAGTCCACCCCTGTCAGACGGTACAGTTGGGTGCGCACATCAAACGACGGGGCGTTCTTGCTGTGGGTGTTCTTCTTGCGGGTGGGTGGCAAAGGGTTTTGC
>JANLFX010000189.1 GCA_024653325.1 Anaerolineae bacterium | reverse complement strand
TAGGATAACCCCGTGACTGGCCCAACGTTACGGTCTTAAGTTTACGGAAATGGTCCAGGCACTTATACGCCAACCGCGACGATCCAGGTCAACAAAACTGTGACCATCCTCGGTCCGCAGGCCAACGTTAACCCGCGACCCAGTGGCGGCACCACGCGCACTCCTGGCGCTGCTTCGGAAGCCGTTGTGGATGGGAGTGCTGGTAACCTCGGCCAAATTTTCTACCTCGACGCCAACAATATCACCATCAACGGGCTGGAGGTAAAATCCGGCACAGCCGATATGATCCGGCAAAGCAATGCGCATTCGGGCACCGCGGTCCGCTATAACATCATCCACGATGGTCGCGGGGACGAGGGTGCGCAGTTGGCCAAGTGCACGTCCTGCGTGATGGAATACAACTACGTCTATGACATCGCCTCGCCAGGCGACGCCCTCAACTTCGCCGACTCTTCAGACTGTGCTATCCGCTACAACGAGGTCTACAACAGCACCAGCGAGAACGGAGCCATCTACGTAGCCTGGGGTGTGAGCAACGTCACCATCCGCAGCAACCATGTGCACGATAACACGCTGAATACCGCTAAATGGGGCGATCCGGGCGGGATCATGCTGGGCACGGCGGTGAACGCTGCAACTGTGGCCGTGCACAACAACTGTATCACCGGCAACTTGCCCAATGGGGTGACCAACAAGGCTACCGGCTCACTGGACGCCGAGAACAACTGGTGGGGCGCTCCCGATGGCCCCAGCGGCTCCGGCCCCGGCAGCGGTGATGCCGTATCGGCCAACGTGGACTATGACCCCTGGCTGACCATGCCTCCCAGCGATGTGTGTCCTCCGCCCGCGCCCAATGCCACCATCACCTTCCACGTGCACACGGGCGCTGCGCCGGGCACCGGCCAGCCCGGTTATCGAGTCCACGTATACAACCCTGGCGGCGGTGAGATAGCCTGGAAGGACACCGACGGCAACGGCGACGCGGCGTTCCTGCTCAACAACGGCAACTACGAGTATGCCGTCGAGAAGAACGGCGCGTACAGCGCCCGGCAAGCCTTCTTTGTCCTGGGTGTGAACAAGACCATCAACCATCGCCTGTCGGTTGTCGCCATCACCATCGGCGACCACGAGAACCCGATGGGAGTACATCAGGGCTACCGGGTGCACGTCTACCGTGATCCAGGTGGCGCGGGTGGTGAGTGGGGCTGGCAGGATAGCGACGCCAGCGGCCTGGTCACCTTCTACATGGTGGACGGTGACTACTCCTACCGGGTGGAGAAGAACGGGGCCTACGGCGCGGCCAAGGATTTCACTCTCACCTACTCCAACGATTACAGCGAGACCTTCAAGCTCTCCAAGCTGACCATCACCATCGGTGATCACGAAGACCCAATGGGCGTGCATCAGGGCTACCGGGTGCACGTCTACCGTGATCCGGGCGGCGCGGGTGGTGAGTGGGGCTGGCAGGATAGCGACGCCAGCGGTCTGGTCACCTTCTACATGGTGGACGGTGACTACTCCTACCGGGTGGAGAAGAACGGGGCCTACGGCGCGGCCAGGGACTTTACCATCACCTATTGTCAGAACCACTCTGAAACCTACAAGCTTTCCAAGGTCACTGTCAAGGTGACGAACAAGGCTGGACAGCCACTGCAGGGCTACCGTGTCCACATTTACCGCAGCACTGGTGGCGGCGGTGGTGAGTGGGCCTGGCAAGACAGCAATGCTCAGGGCCTGACCATCTTCTGGATGGTTGATGGCTCTTACTCCTACAAGGTGGAGAAGGGCTGCTACTGGAGCGGTGCTGTTGACTTTACCGTCACTTATTCCAACGATCTGGCCCTGGTGCACAAAGCGACGGCGATCATTACCATCAAGGTGGGCGACCACTACGGCGGCGGCCATGACGGCTACCTGGTGCGTGTCTTCAAGGCTGGAGGTGGCGAAATCGCCAATGCCTGGAGCGCTGGCGGGGGCCTGACTACTTTCGAACTCGATGCACCCGGCAACTATGAGTACCGGGTGGAGAAGAGTGGCGCTGCGAGCCCCAAGATTGCCCTCCAGGCATGCAGCAGCCAGACGATCGAGTACAAGCTCTCCAGGGTGGTCATCAAGGTGGGTGACCACTACGGCGGTGGCCATCAGGGCTACCTGGTGCGCGTCTTCAACGCCGGGGCCGGTGAGTGGGGCAATGCCTGGAGCGATGCCAATGGCTTCACCACCTTCTGGCTCATCGAGGGCAACTACGAGTACCGGGTGGAGAGGAGCGGCGCGGTTGGCCCCAAGGTCGCCTTCGCCGTCGTCTATTGCCACGACTACGACGGCGAAGCCGGCAAAGACCCCATCCTGGAGTACAAGCTCTCCAAAGTGGTCATCAAGGTGGGTGACCACTACGGCGGCGGCCATCAGGGCTATCTGGTGCGCGTCTTCAACGCCGGAGCGGGTGAGTGGGGCAACGCCTGGAGCGACGCCAATGGTCTGACCACCTTCTACCTGGTGGAGGGGAACTACGGCTACCTGGTGGAGAAGAATGGGGTCCAGAGCGCGAAGAACGGCTTCACCGTCACCTACTGCCAGGACCAGGCCGGAGATGACGCCCTGGTCTACAAGCTCTCCAAGGTGACTATCAAAGTGCAGAACGGCGGCGGCAACGGGCTACCAGGTTATCTGGTCCGGGTCTACAACGACCCGGGCAGTCAGTGGGGCTACCAGTGGGCCAATGCCAGCGGCCTGACCACTTTCTATCTCACTGAAGGTAGATACAAATACAAGGTCGAAAAGAACTCCTACAGCAAGTGGGGCGACGATTCTCCCTTCACGGTGGCCTACTGCACGGACAAGCAGTTGACCCATACTGTAGTCCCATGACCATTTCCGTAAACTTAAGACCGTAACGTTGGGCCAGTCACGGGGTTATCCTA
>JANLFX010000188.1 GCA_024653325.1 Anaerolineae bacterium | reverse complement strand
AATGAAACAACTGCCTACAATGTGTAGCGGTGCTCAAAATTCGCCAGACTCCAGCTGGCCTATCATCGGGCGTGGAAGGGCAAACGCGGCCAGGAAGCGGTGGCCGATTTTGAGTTCGCCCTGGAGGACAACCTGGTGAAACTGCAGGACGAACTGGCAGCTAAAACCTACCACCCTCCCGCAGGTTTGAAACCTGCGGGAGGGTAACTGAAAAGGAGAGCAAGATGATAGATTTAGACAACGTCAGCAGCTACAAAAAACTGGACCCCGATGACATGCTAGGCCGCATCAGCGAACTGCCCAGGCAGTGCCGTGATGCGTGGGACAATGCCCAAAGTCTCGATATGCCCGAATCGTACCGTCGGGCCAACAAAATCATCATCCTGGGCATGGGCGGGTCGGCCATCGGCGGGGCGCTGCTCAGCGACCTGGTGCGCTTCGAGTGCGCCGTGCCCATCCTGGTCAACCGCGATTACACCGTCCCCGCCTGTATGGACAGGCAAACCCTGGCCATCGCCAGCAGCTACTCCGGCAACACCGAGGAGACGCTCATCTCCCTGGAGCAGGCGATCAAGCAGGAAGCCATGCTCCTGGCCGTCGCCACGGGCGGGAAGCTGGCTGAACGCGCCCGCGAACTGCAAGCACCGTTACTGCTTTTCAACTACAAATCAATGCCCCGCGCGGCGCTGGGCCACTCCCTCATCCTGCTGCTGGGGGTACTGTGCAAGCTCGGCCTGGTCCCCGACAAAACCGCCGACCTCGACGAGGCCATCGCCGTCATGGAGAACTGGCAAACGGAGATAAAAGAGAGCGTGCCACTGGCGAAGAACACGGCCAAGCAACTGGCAACCAGGTTGTACGGCAAACTGCCGGTGGTCTACGGGGCCAATTACCTGAGCGAGGTTGCCCGCCGCTGGAAGGGGCAGTTCAACGAGAACTCCAAGAACTGGAGCTTCTTCGAGCAGTTCCCCGAACTCAATCACAACGCCGTCCTCGGCTATCAGTGGCCCGCCGCCCTGGTCGAGAAAGTCGTGGTCATCTTCCTCTCCTCCGCGCTGGACCATCCGCGCAACCGGGTACGCATGCAGGTCACCCAGGAGATACTGGCCAGGCAGGGGGTGCAGTATGAAGTCGTGGAGGCGCGTGGGGAAAGCCCATTGGCCCAGGTGCTGTCCATTATCCACTTCGGCGACTACGTCAGCTACTACCTGGCCCTGCTGAACGGCGCCGATCCCTCAACAGTGGACACCATCTCTTACCTGAAAAAGCGGCTGGCCGAATACGGTTAGAGGTTGGAGGTTGGAGTTACAGCGATTCCCGCAAGCGCTCCAGGGTTTTCCGAAATTGCGCCAGGTAGCCGCGCAGGGGCGTCTCGGCCACGTCAATTGTCACCGGCACATTCATGTTCAGGGGCACGGTGGTCGAGATGTGCACCGTCTGCGAGATGGTCACCGGCACCTCCAGGTCTAACGGCACGGCGAGGTCAATGGGGATCTCCATCTCCACCGTGGTCAGCATCAGGTTCACCGGCACTACGGCGGTGAAAGAGATAGGCACAGTAGTGCGCAATGGTACCACCATTGTCTGCCTGAACGGCACATCAGCCACTACCGGCACATTCTGCTGGATGTGCACCGGATATTCCACGCGCTCTTTCTCCAGCGAGGCCAGGCCGATAGTAGCCTGATCCAACATCTCCACCGCGGCCCGGCGCAGCTTCAACGCACGCTGCAGAAGCAGCCCGCTCCCGGTCAACAGGACGCCGTTCAGGATCAGCGATACCACTACCAGCACGATGAGCACGATGTCCAGTTTGCGCATGGGTCACTCCAATCGCCAGCAAACCTGTTCCGGGGTTCTTTCTTCCGCCGACGTTCGCCGACCAACAAATAACTGTGGCCGGGTCACCCCGGCCACTTGTGAACGCGATTACGATGTGGGTTTCAGACGGACAATACCTGGGCTAAGGCTTCGGTCCAGAACATAGCATAACCATCTTGTACCAGCAACACGTGACGTTGCTCTGCCATATCCCGGGCGTCAGGAGTAACCTGCTCCCCGGCCACACCTGCCACTGCCGGGTAACCGGCCTGCCGTAACGCTTCTGCCCGCCGCAGGGCTCGTTCCACATCATGCTGGTCCACTACCGATGACACTTCTACTGCCAGCCATACTGGTGGCGCTTCAGGCAGATGGCGTGGCTGGCCAGTGAGCAGCAGATCAACTCGCAGCAAGTCCTCAAAGGCTTCACGGGACAATCGGGTCTCCAGTGCATCCTCCAATTCTCCGATAGGAATCAGTCGCAGTCGGCGTAGAAGGCGTCCGAAATAGCTCCACACCCGCTCCCGATAAGTCAGCTCCAGCACTTGCCCCTTCACACCACCCACGGTGGCTTCCAATCGCTCCAACCGCGCCTCGGTACGAGCCTGCGCCTGGGCCAGCTCCTCCACGATGGCTTCCAATCGCTCCAACCGCGCCTCGGTACGAGCCTGCGCCTGGGCCAGCTCCTCCACGATGGCTTCCAATCGCTCTAATCGCGCCTCGGTGCGAGCCTGCGCCTGCACCAGCTTCTCCACGATGGCTTCCAATCGCTCCAACCGCGCCTCGGTGCGAGCCTGCGCCTGTGCCAGCTCCTCCAACCGCGCCTCGGTGCGAGCCTGCGCCTGTGCCAGCTCCTGCACTACTTCCCGCAGCGACTGGAAGTCCGCCCGGGTCACACCTGCCGCGTGTACCTGAGCGGCCACCCGGTCCAAGACATCTACCAAAACCCGGGTAGTGGCCTGGTCAAAAACCCGCCGCAGCTCTCGCTCCACCAATTGTTTATCAATCAGAATCAGTTCCTGAGGCATTTCGCATCCCTCTTGGACGGTGTAACTCACCAGGCATGTCAATGTTTGCTCTATTTCAGTTCTTATTATAACATATCTGCTGTAGTAAAGCAACCCTTTTCAGCATAATGGGTGTATTTCACTCTGGGGGCGAGTTGCTGCTGTGCCCTGGCCGCGGAGACCTCTCCCATCCCCCCAGA
>JANLFX010000187.1 GCA_024653325.1 Anaerolineae bacterium | reverse complement strand
CGCAGCAGCGGTCGGCCGCTACGGGACAAACCTGCCCCGAAACTGAAACGCACCCATCTAATTGCTTGCCTCGCCCAGCAGCCGCAGTAATGCCTCCTGCTGGGATTCAATCTCCTCCGCCTCCGCTTTGGCCAAGTTATACAAGGCCACGGCCAGCCGATACACATGCAGCCGTTCCCAGAAATCGGCGGGCAGGCCGGCAGTATCGGCATAGCCATCCAGGAAACCCTTCTCTAACAATGGATGGCCATCGAAAACCTCATGAGCCAACCGGGCTACATCCCACTCCAGACCCCAACCCCGACTTTCCTGGAAATCCACCAGTCCGGTGACGTGGTATGCTCCGGCCCCCGGCTCTACCAGGACATGTCCGGCTCTGAGATCACCGTGCACGAAGCAGGCCACCGGTCTAGACAGGTATCTGGTTTCCACGAACACCTCCTCCACCTGCGTGCGAGTACCAGAGGTCAGCAATTCGCGCTCAGCGCAGATATCCAGCCAGGATTGCACCCGCCGCAAAGTGTACGCCTTCTCGGATACGTCGTTTAGCGGATCCTCGTCGAAAAATTCACCGAAGCATCCCAGAGGGATCGAGTGCAGTTTGGCCAGATAGCGACCCAGTTCATAACCCACCGTTTCCTGTGCCTCCTTGTCCATCTGGGTCAGAGCTATCGTCAGGGGACTGCCCGGCAGCCGTGTGTGCAGGGCCACCGGTTGCGGGGTTAGCGTGCCTGAGTCGTCGAAGAGCAAGAGACGGGGAACCGGCACTCCGGTCTCTGGGGTCACGATACGCAAAACATGGGATTCCTTCTGTGGTTTGCGTGAACCGGGGCCCTCCTGCCAATAAACTCGCAGGACTATTTCCATAGTGGGATTACTGAGGACAAGGTCATAGTTCAAATTCCGATGCTCTCCGGGGAAAGGGTCGCACTTCTCTACCTGAGCGGCAGGAAACGCGCGGTGCACAATAGCGTTGATGATCTCTGCAGGCAATTCTGTCGGTCGCATCATTCTGTTTGCCCCCTATTTTCTTCTCTGCCTCAGCTAAGTGCCCATCCAAAAAGTGGTCATGGTGGCGATTTTAGTCGCTATCAAAACGACTGAAGTCGTCACTACGAATTTTTCGGATAGGCTCTAAAGTCTAAAAATTCGGTTCGGCGACTAAAGTCACACCTGTAGGGCTTGCAGCCGAGCGTCCATCTGCATGGACGCGCTTCCGTCCGCGCAGGCGGACGGCCAGCCGGAGGCTCACCAGGCGTGATTTCTAATCGCTAGCCTAATTTTTAGACACGCTCTAAGATAAGTTGCCAACTTATCTTGCTTCGGCCTCCACTGGAACAGTAACTTTCATCTCGGCATGCGTCTTGGCCGCTTTCAGAAAGCCCACGAAAAGGGGGTGCGGACGATTGGGCCGGGAGGTGAACTCCGGATGGAACTGGCTGCCGACCATCCAGGGGTGATCTGCCAACTCCACTACCTCCACCAACCGCCCGTCGGGAGAGAGACCGGATAGCACCAAACCAGCCCCGGTCAGTAGTTCCCGATAAGCGTTATTGAACTCGAACCGATGACGGTGTCGCTCATACACTATGGCCTGACCATAAGCGTTGGCCGCCTTGGTGCCGGGCACCAGGTGGCAAGGATAAATGCCCAGCCGCATGGTACCGCCCATATCGGGAATATCCCGCTGTTCCGGCATCAGATCAATGACCGGGTATCGGGTGGCCAGATCAAACTCGGTGGAATTAGGTTCGTCGCTACCCAACACATGGCGGGCCAGTTCGATGACCATCACCTGCATACCCAGACAAAGCCCCAGATAGGGAACCTTGTGCTCACGGGCATAGCGGGCGGCGATAATTTTACCCTCAATCCCCCGATAGCCGAATCCGCCGGGGACTACAATGCCCGATACTGCTTCCAGGCGTTCTATTCCTCGCCCCCGCTCCAATTCTTCGGACCTCACCCATTCAATCTCCACCGAGCGGTCCAGGGGCAGGGCAGCATGATACAGCGCCTCCCGCACACTGATGTACGCATCCTGCAATTCCACATATTTGCCTACCAGAGCAATGCGTAACGCTTTCTTAGGTCGCTTGAGATCGCTGACCATCTGCTGCCAGGCCTTCAGGTCCGGCGGCTTTGCCTCCAGGTTTAATCTTTCGACAATGAGATCACCCAGGCCGTTTTCTTCCAGGATCAGCGGCACTTCGTAGATGAGTGGAGTAGTTACCAGAGGGATAACTGCTCGTGGCTCCACATCGCAGAACAGGGCTATCTTCTTCTTCAATTCCTCGTCCACCGGGTAGTCGGCGCGGGCGACAATGATGTCCGGCTGAATGCCAATGCTGCGCAGTTCCTTGACGCTATGCTGGGTGGGTTTGGTTTTTAACTCGCCAGTAGCCCCGATGTAAGGTAGAAGTGAGATGTGAATGTATAAAGTATTCTCCCGGCCTGCATCCTTGCGCATCTGACGAATGCTCTCCAGAAAGGGCAAACCCTCGATGTCGCCCACCGTACCCCCTACTTCCACGATCACCACTTCTGCCTTGCTCTGCCGTCCCACCAGCCCAATCCGGCGCTTGATCTCGTTAGTGATGTGCGGGATGACCTGAATGGTGCCTCCCAGATAATCGCCGCGTCGCTCTTTAGCAATGACCTCAGCGTACACTTGGCCGGTAGTCACATTGCTGGCCCGCGTGATGTTCTCGTCAATGAAACGCTCATAATGTCCCAGGTCCAGGTCAGTCTCCGCCCCGTCCTCGGTGACGTAGACTTCCCCATGCTGGTATGGCGACATAGTGCCCGGGTCCACATTGATGTATGGGTCGAGCTTTTGGATGGAAACAGCCACACCTCGCGATTTCAAAATACGGCCGATAGATGCTGCCGTTACTCCCTTGCCCACCGAACTCACCACACCGCCGGTTACGAAAATATACTTGGTCATCCTTACCGTCCTTTCTTTTTACATCCCAAACTATTATTCATTCGCTCATGTCCAGTATAGCAAAAAGATGGCACATTGACAAAATCCTCCCGAT
>JANLFX010000186.1 GCA_024653325.1 Anaerolineae bacterium | reverse complement strand
GAGAGGTCTCCGCGGCCAGGGCACAGCGGCAACTCGCCCCCAAAGTGAAATACACTCCCTACAAAGACAAATTTGACAAGATGGGGGTAAAGGGATAAAATCTAGGCAGTCCTGGTAAGCCCCCGTAGCTCAGAAGGATAGAGCACCGGCCTCCGAAGCCGGTGGCGCGCGTTCGAATCGCGCCGGGGGTACAGGTGCGAGAGGTGCGACGACTTTGAGGTGCGTCGCACCTCTCGCATCACTTTTATAGACCCTCTTTAGCAGCGATGACCTTTTGCACCCGTTCCAGGAAATCCCCCACGGGCATAGCCCCCAAGTCCTCCTCCGTGCGCAAACGCACGGCCACGGCTCCGGACTCCATCTCACGGTCACCGATAACCAGCATGTAAGGGATTTTCTCCACCTGAGCGCGACGGATTTTGGCATTCATCCGGTCGGTGGAATCGTCTACTTCGACGCGCAACCCCGCCTCACGCAACCGGTCTGCGACCTGACGCGCGTAAACGTTGTGCCGGTCAGCGATGGGGATGAGGCGAGCCTGCACCGGGGACAGCCACACCGGGAACGCGCCAGCGTAATGCTCGATGAGCGCACCAAAGAACCGCTCCAACGAACCCAGTAGGGCGCGGTGCACCATGTAAGGCCGATGCTCTTGACCGTCCTCGCCGATGTAGGTCATCTCGAACCGCTCTGGCAGGTTGAAGTCAAACTGAATGGTCGTACACTGCCAGGCCCGACCCAAAGCATCCTTGATCTTGATGTCAATCTTCGGCCCATAGAAAGCGCCCCCACCTTCGTCCACCTCATAAGACAGCCCCTGAGCATTCAACGCCCGGCGCAAGGCCTCGGTAGCCTGATTCCAGCGCTCGGGCAGGCCCACGAACTTCTCCGGTCGGGTGGCCAGGTAAATCTCGAACTCGCGGAAGCCAAAAGCGCGCAGCATCTCCAGGCTGAAGTTGTACACGCCCATGATCTCGTCTTCCACCTGGTCGGGCCGGCAGACGATGTGCGCGTCGTCAATGGTGAAACCCCGTACTCGCAACAGGCCATGCAACACCCCGCTGCGCTCGTAGCGATACACCGTACCCAGTTCTGCCCAACGTAGCGGCAACTCCCGGTAGGAGCGCGTCCGGGTTTTGTAGATAAGGATATGCGGCGGGCAGTTCATCGGCTTGACGAAATACTCCTGCCCCTCGATGTCCATCGGCGAATACATGCTCTCGCGATAGAAATCGAGGTGTCCGCTGACGTTCCACAGGTCTGCCTTGCCCATGTGCGGCGCATAAACAATCTCGTAGCCATGGCGGAAGTGCTGATCGTACCAGAACTCCTCGATGACGCGACGGATGCGCGCTCCTTTGGGATGCCAGCAGATCAGGCCTGGGCCCATCAATTCGTGGATGCTGAACAGGTCCAGCTCTTTTCCCAGCCGCCGGTGGTCACGCCGGGCTGCCTCTTCCCGCCGCCAGAGGTATCGGTCAAGTTCCTCTTTCGTCTCCCACACCGTGCCGTAGATGCGCTGCAACATGGGCCGGTGCTCATCCCCGCGCCAGTAAGCTCCGGCCACGGAGAGTAGCTTGAAAGCCTCAGGATTGATCTGTCCCGTGCGCTCGATATGCGGCCCCCGACACAGGTCCACGAAATCGGCGTGGCGATAGATGGACAATTTGGGCGCTTCCTCCAGCCTCTCGCCGTACTCATCCAACCCACCGGCAACGATGCCATCAATCAGCTCCAGTTTGTAGGGTTGATCGGCAAAAAGAGCACGCGCCTCCTCTTCGCTGATCTCCTGATACTCGAAGGGGGCATCGGCCGCGATGATCTCCCGCATTCGGGCCTCGATGTGTTCCAGGTCTTCCGGCGTCAGCGGGCGCGGCAAATCGAAGTCATAGTAGAACCCGTCCTCGATGGGCGGGCCAATGGCCAGTTTCCCATCGGGAAACATTTCCAATACGGCCTGGGCCATCACGTGGGATGTAGAGTGTCGCAATCTGTCCAATTCATTATGCTCTGGCATGGTTATCTCCCTCCTCGAATACTGGTTGCTAGTTGCTAGAACCAGCCGTCATCCTGCTGCAAAACAAAAAAACCTCTCGCTCCATGGGGCGAGAGGTTTTCTCACGCGATTCCACCCAATTTCAGCCAACGGGCATAGCCGATGGCCCTCATTCAGCCGATAACGGAGCAACCCGGAGCGCCATACTTGGTCAACTGATTCAACCGATCGAGCCGATGTATATCGGCTTCATCCGCTTAATCGGCTGACCGTTCAGGCCCCCACTCTCGGGTGGTTTTCTCAGCTTTCCGGCGAAGGAAGCTCGCAGCCCATGACTCCCTCTCTCTGCCGCCTTATCAGCCGATACTCGTCCCGATCAACGCTTTGAAATACTTCTAGTCATCATTGTTGGCGAGTGGGCGGTATAGGACTTGAACCTACGACCTCCACGATGTCAACGTGGCGCTCTGGCCAACTGAGCTAACCGCCCGCTTGCGATAGGGATTATACCACCGGAAAGGGAAAAACGCAAGTGGGTTGACGCTACATGATTTGCGGGGTATAATACAGACGCGGGGGTGTCCGATCCGTCTGGATAACCATCGTGTGAACAACATCAAGGAGGTCAGACCTATGAAATGCCCCAACTGTGGATTCGAGGTGGCGGAAGGGGATCTCTTCTGTGGAGAATGTGGAGCCCCCATACCAGCAGCACCAGCCTATACCCCTCCGGTACCACCAGCCCAGCAGAAAAGCCCATTGCCCGATTGGGCCTACATCGTCCTGGCCATTCTGAGCGGATTGTTCGGCCTGACCGGCTGCATCTGTCTTCCGATTTGCTTCGGGCCACTGGGCATCGCCACCGGCCTGGTGCTCCTGACAAGTAAAAACAAAACTTATAAGTACGTCGGTATAGGAACAGCCATCGCCTCGGCAGTGCTCATGGTCCTGGGCTTCACGTTTGGTGCAGCTACGACTATCCTGCCCCAGTTGCTCAATTTAACCCCAACCCCCTAACTCGACAATGTTAAATTCGGGCTTTTTGACCTCTCCTAACCCCTCCCTCAC
>JANLFX010000185.1 GCA_024653325.1 Anaerolineae bacterium | reverse complement strand
GGGTGGGGATGGGTGAGGTAGGCACTGCACGGCAAATCTAACAATGTCAAGATAGGGAGACCACCTAAAACACAATCAGGAGGGAGAATGATCAAAGAAAAAGCAACCGGATTAGCTGGGTACACCGTGCGTGACTGGGTGTACGTGGCCGTGTTTGGTGCTCTGTGGGGGGCTGCCGAACTAACATTAGGCTCTTACCTGCACGTCCTCTTCCCCCCGCTGGCCGACACGTTCATCATCGGTCTGGTTATGGCCAGCCTGGGGGCCATCATTGTCCTGGTGGGACGTCAGTTCGTCCCCCGCCTCGGGGCGGTGTTGATGATGGGGATTGTCACCGCCCTGCTCAAGACGCTGAGCCTGGGCGGGGTAGTGATTGGTCCTATCGTTGCCATCCTGGCCGAGTCTCTGCTGATTGAAGCCACGTTGCTGCTGGCGCGCCGGCCCACGCGGTGGAGCTTTATCCTGGCCGGAATTTTGGCAGTGAGTTGGAATTTCTTTCACAAGTTTATTATGATGCGCCTTCTCTATGGCAAGGGGATCGAGGCAGTCTACGCGCAAATGATCGCGGATGGCAGCAAGGTGTTGCACATTGATGTGCGCTACGGTCTGGCGATTCTCTTGAGCCTTTTCCTAGTGCGGGTTATCGTCGGGGCGCTGGCCGGCTGGCTGGCCTGGGACCTGGGTGGTGCGGTGCGGCGACGGCTGGCGAGCGAGGGGTAAGGTGACAAAACGTACCATTTGCCGGTTGGGAGCGAGGAGTTATCTGCTCTTTCTGGTGTGGGTGCTTTTCCTGATCGCTCTACTCCCCGATAAACAAATCGTGCTCCTGCTACTTGCCGTGATCGTTTTCGCTCTGCTCAACGGCGGTCAGGGGTTATCCCTCCTGCGAAAAGTCCGTTTCTGGGTTCCGATCCTGTCCATCGTGATCGTGAGCGCCTGGGTTCTGGGGGAGGCGGACCTGACATGGGGCTGGCTGCGACTGTCACGGACAGGCCTGGAGATGGGGTTGTGGATGGCTTTGCGTGCGATGTGCCTGGGCCTGGCTTTTAGCGTGAGCCTGGGAGCGTTGTCTACGTCGGAAATGGCTCGCCTTTTTGAGGGAGTTGGTCTGAGGGGATTGGGCTTCTCCCTGGGGGTGGCGCTGAACCTGCTATCTACCCTGGGCCAGACCATCGAGGCAGCGTATCATACCATACGCCTGCGGGGCGGATTTCGCCGTCCCTGGCTGGCGCTGAGGCTATTCCTGATCACCGTTATCGCCAATGCTCTGCGCTACGGCGACGACGTGGTCAAGGCAGCCTCAGCGCGAGGTTTCGACCCGACTCACAAACCCAACGCCGCCAGCCGCTGCTCCTCATCCAGCGGCTCGCCGGTGTGTGGATCCACCTCACGGCAGGCGCCGTCCACGATCCGCGTCACAGAGCGGCCGGGCGCGTAAGGGTTGTTGCGCAGGTGGGGTGCGTCCAGGAGGCCCTGGCGTACGGCCAATCCCAGCGTTGGCGCGTGGGTGAATGGGTCGGACACGTCCGCCGGGGCCAGGCTGGCGATGGCCGATAGCAGTACCTGCGCCTCCGCACCCAACTCTCGCCGCCGGGCCTCCACGTCCGGGTCGTGAGTCATGGCTGGCTGACCGCGCAGCGCGATTTCCACCACGTGCCGGGCCATGCGCACGCTGGCGATCACGTCTTCAGGCCGGGCGGCGTGATCCGCTTCGCAGAAAGCGACCACGTGCAGCACATCTGGTCGCATCGCCATCTGCAAGTACACGCTGGCCGCAAGTTGTGCCCGCGCGGCATCCTCCTGCACTGGATAGCTCAGCAGGCCATGGCGGGTGTGATGGTAGATGTGGAAATTATCATCCCGCAGGGATTCCACCAGGTCGCGGGCGGCCAGCATCTTGGCCAGGTCCATTTTGTCCGATAAGCCGGGCGGGCTGTTGAACATGTAATGGCTGATGTAGTGACGCACGCCCATCGCCTTAGCATTGCGTGCGGAGAGGTACGCCGAGGCGACGAACACCGTGTCCGAGGCATCACGCATCCCCCAGTGGTGCGGTTCATTGCACTCCACCGGGATGTCTCGCGCGGCGTGCCAGGCCATTACCTCCTGGTGAACGGCGATGGATTCCTCCAGACCAAGCGGGCCGCGCCCGTCCATACGGTTGAACCAGTACAACGGGATGGCTGCCCATGCGTTGTGGATGGTCTCCTGGTACATCTCGGCCAGGGGGATCAAATCGCGGGTGCCGGCGTATGTGCGCAGCAGGGGATAGTTGCCCGTGCGCGAGGCCTCGTAGATACGGCGGAAATCGTCGGCGGAGCGCACCGGTACGCCGCCTGCACCCTTGCGGCGGGGATCCTGGTCCTCCGGATGGAAGAAATTCTCCTGTGCGTCCTGGTCGGTGCCCAGGGAGATGATGTCCAGCAGGCGTGATTCGGCGATCTGGCGCACGCCAGCAATGGTGTCTTCCAGCGAGGGCAGGCCGAAATGATGGCGGATCAGCGGGCGCGGGCGTTTCCAGGCCCAGCGCGCGACGAAAGTCTGGGGGTAATCTTCTTCGCGCGGCGGGCCGGCGGCCTGACCACGTAAATAGGCCACGATCTCCTCGATGGGTTCCTCACCGGAAAAGGCCCGCTCGAAGAGGGGGATATGTCGCGCGCGCTCGGCCACCGGCGGCGTCCCACCAAAGCAGAAGCGCCGTCCCCGGTCCAAGCCGCGTTCGCGCACGGCAGCGGCGAACTGGCGTAGCAACTGCTCGCCGGCTTCCGGTGTCAGCCGGTAGCTGACGCCCACTATGTCGGGTTGTTTATCGGCAATGGCCTGCACAAAGTCGGCGATGGAGGTGGCCGGACCCAGGAACTCTGTGCGATAGCCCTGCTCCTCGGCCAGGCGCAGGAAGTTGAACACGCCGGCCACGTGCACACACTCACCCAGCGCCCCTCCCAGAACAATCTGCTCACGATTGTGTGCCATTCGTCAGTTTCCTCCTCATCATCTCCTCGTTTCCTGGGCCCCAGACTAACTCGACAATGTTAAATTCGGGCTTTTTGACCTCTCCTAACCCCTCCCCTCACCCT
>JANLFX010000184.1:1589-3157 GCA_024653325.1 Anaerolineae bacterium | reverse complement strand
GGGTGGGGATGGGTGAGGTAGGCACTGCACGGCAAATCTAACATTGTCGAGGTAGGGAAACGGAGGACCCACAATTCGGGGGGTGTACCTCGCTGCGGCGAGGAGGGTATCTTTCAACCCTAACCCGTCAGCTAACTTCGTCGGCAGTGAGAGAGGCAGGTCGGGAGTATGCGAAACTCCAGGCTTGCGCCTGGAGTTTTTGTTTGTGCCTGCAAATCGGCCACTCGTCGCATTTTGGAGATTACTTCGTCGGCCTACGGCCTCCTCGCAATGACAGTCAGCCGATTAAGCCGATGGAGCCGATCATCAGCTGAATCGGCTGAATCGGCTGACCAGCCATGGCCGACTCAGAATGACAAGTGTGGCTGTGGTACATAACCAGTGGTTGAGAAAGGGGAGATTCATGGAACAGAAAACCAGATACACGGTAATCGGCGCCGGTCATGGCGGCAAGGCCATGGCCGCCCATTTGGGGTTGATGGGTTTTCCGGTAACCCTTTACAATCGCACGGCAGCCAATGTCGCCGCCATTCGTTTCCGAGGAGGAATTGATCTCACCAGCAATATGCCCGATGTGGCTGGATTCGGTCCCTTACGCGCCGTCACATCTGACATAGCCGAGGCGCTGGCCGAAGCGGAAGTGATCATGGTGGTGGTTCCTGCGTCGGCCCACCGTGACATTGCGACCATGGCCGCCCCTCACTTGAGAGATGGACAAATCGTGGTCCTCAACCCCGGTCGCACCGGCGGAGCCATCGAATTCGCCAAAGCACTGCGCGATCATAATTGCCAGGCCGATGTAACAGTAGCCGAGGCGGAGACTTTAATCTATGCCAGTCGCAGCGAGGGGCCGGCCCAGGCCCGCATATTCCGCATCAAAGACGCCGTCCCCCTGGCAGCCCTGCCTGCCACCCGTACAGCGCATGTGTTGGAGATGCTACATCCAGCTTATCCCCATTTCATTGACGGCGGTAACGTTCTGTGCACCAGCCTGAACAACATGGGCGCCATTTTCCACCCGGCTCTGACGTTGCTTAACGCCGGGCGCATCGAAAGTACCCGGGGCGAGTTCCAGTTCTACATTGATGGCGTGACCCCTTCCGTAGCCCGCATCCTGGAATCCCTCGACCGGGAACGGGTAACGGTGGCCTCAGCGTTGGGCATCCGCGCCCAGACGGCGATGGAGTGGCTGCAGAAGGCTTACGACGCCCGAGGCTCCGACTTGAACGAGGCTATCCACAACAACTCCGGTTATTATGGCATCAACGCCCCAGCCTCGCTGGAACATCGCTACATTTTTGAGGATGTGCCCATGAGCTTGGTGCCTATCGCTGCCTTGGGGGAGCGCTTTGGTGTCAGGGTACGAGCCATGGAGGCCATCATCCGCCTGGCCTGCATCGTCCATCAAACCGATTACTGGCGGCGGGGCCGCACGCTGGACAAGCTTGGCCTGGAGAATTTGAGTGTGGGCGAGATAATGGCCTATGTCAACGAAGGAGTGCTGCCCCATGATTAGCTCGACATTGTTAGATTCGCCGTGTGGTGACTACCTCACCCATCCCCACCCC
>JANLFX010000184.1:0-809 GCA_024653325.1 Anaerolineae bacterium | reverse complement strand
CATTCGTTGACAGTATGTTGCCCGACTAAAGTGTCAACCCATTCTGAACCATCCCTACGTTTACAAAGAATTGCATGCCTGGAAGTTTGTTTCCGGACGGGGACAAATTTCGGGCCGGGGTGGTGGCGAAAGGGCAGCGTTGTGCCATCTTTCGTGATGCTTTGAGACTGGTAGCTGGATTGCCAGGAGCTCGGCTTTTCAACGCCGTCTTTCCACGAAATGATGACGAACAAGCATTCGAGTGGGTGCTGAATCGCATCAACCGAACACTCCAGGCTTGGGGCAGCTACGGGCTTTTGATCTGTGACGAGGGCAAAGAGATAGCTTACACACGGTTGGTGCGGCGGATGTACGTATATAAACCCGATCCCTAGTAAATTCGGAGTGTGGTTTGACTCTGGCAAGACCTGGAAGAATATTCCGCTGGACAGGATCGTGGAGGATCCATTCTTCAAAGGCTCGGCGCAGTCATATTTTGTGCAGTTGGTGGACTTCATAGCCTACGCACTATTGCGAAGGGAGCACCCTCTTCCTTCCAAGTCGAAGTGCGGTCTGGACAAGGCATTCTCCGAACTGGACCCTATATTAGTACGAGAAGCAAGACGTGGCGATCCAGAGGGGATTATCCGTCCATAGAACAAAAAGCCCCCAATCAGGGGGGCTGGCTAGCAGGACCTACATCCGCCACTATAGACGGATTCGGACCTGCATTTGTATTATACAGGAGACCAGGTGCTTTGTCAATACCCTCTGGAACTCCAGTTTCCAACTATCTTCAGGTGACCTCCTGGAGAGCAGCTAGCCACTGT
>JANLFX010000183.1 GCA_024653325.1 Anaerolineae bacterium | reverse complement strand
GAGGGAGGGGTTAGGAGAGGTCAAAAAGCCCGAATTTAACATTGTCGAGCTACTTGCGGGTCGGGTTGACAATCCGACCTACGGTGACTCAGCCTAGAATTCATCGGCCAGGATGCCCATCAGCAGGACATCGTGATATTCTCCATCGCGAAACAGGGCCTCTCGCAAGCATCCCTCGTGCTGAAATCCGCATTTCTCGTAGCAGCGGATGGCCCGCGCGTTGTAGTCGTGCACCCGCAACTGGACGCGGTGTAAGTTCATTTCCTGAAACGCAAAACGCAGCAGGGTTCTGAGAGCGTCTGTGCCGTAACCTTTCCCCCAATAGTCTTTTTCGCCGATGGCAATGCCCACTTCTGCCATGCGATTTTTCCAGTCAACATCGTGAATTCCAGCGTTACCGATGTGCACCGGCTGGTCGCCGTCAATAGCCTCGATAGCAAAGATGCGGCCATCCCGCTTCTGCAACTGCTCTTCAAACCACTTCTCTTCCTCTGCCAGGGACATAGGCATATACATCAGCAGGTAATGGCGCACCTCTGGGTCGTTGAACCAGCGCACGAAAGTGGACAGGTCACCGCGTTCAATGGCTCGCAGGCGGACTTTTTCCCCTAGAATCATCTATCTCCTCCGTTCGCCAGATGGCAGGTATCGTTCAGCAGCACGATGCGAGGTCCCCATCTTTCCAACTCCACCACGCTCAACGCCGCATTGGCAAAAGTAAACGGCCCGCGGATGTCAATGTCCAGGTCCAGCAGGTGTTTGAGGTAAACGTTGAATGTTCCCCCGTGGGCCACCACACCCACCGTTGTTTCTGTGGGATGGGCGGCGATAATGTCCTCAAATGCTGCCACTAACCGGTCACGGAATACAAAATCGCCTTCTTCGCCGGGAATGGGTGCCCGGCGGGGGCTGGTCTTCCACTGCACTGCCACGAGCGGAAAGCGTTCTTCAACCTCCTCCCAGGTCAACCCGGTGAACACACCAATACCATATTCGCGCAGACGCTCATCCAGGGTCAGTGGCACACCGAGGGCAGTAGCCAGTATTTCCCCGCTCTCGGCTGCACGGCGTAAACTGCTGGCGTATAAGGCGGTCACGTTCCATGAATCGTTTTGCAGGCGGCAGGCCAGAGCGCGCATTTGGCTGCGCCCCATCTCGGTCAATGGCGAGTCGAACCAACCCTGGATACGGCGCTCTGCATTAGCCTGCGATTCTCCATGCCGGATTAGAAGCAATCTCATAACACGACCCCCTGCCACCACCCAAACGCACCATGTAGGACAAACTGTCAGCTTGTCCTACAATTGGCTGCGGGGTAGATTATACAACAAATTGAGGAGATTGGGAAGAGGGGAGCTTGCGTTGACATTTGAAAGAGGATATAATACCAGAAGAGTCATGGACAACTACGGGGTGAGGAGGAGATTATCGTGAGGTACTTGAAACGGTTGCGCTGGCTGATCGCTGTGGCAGGCGTTATCATCCTGATAGGCCTGGCTTACGCCTTTCGTGGTCAATTGACCTTCTATTCCCTCTATGGTCTAGAAGTCTTGCGCTACTGGCTGATTGACCTGGACCTCATAACCTTAGGGCCACCGGTAGTGATGGTGCTGGCCGGTCTCACCGAATTGGTATTAGCGATGGTCATTGCCTGGCGAGGGCGAGTCTTTGACCGCGAACGGGCTGCCGTAGAAAAGTTGCACCAGGCGGAATTGGAACTCCTTCAGCAGAAAGTGGATTTTCTGGAAGAGGAAAGAGAAGCCCTCCAGGGCAGGGTGCGGCAGAAGGAAATTCTGATCCAGGAGGAAAGACAACTGCTTTACAGCCGTCTGGAGCAGGCGCAGGTGAAGCTGGGCTTGCCGGTAGAGTCCATGGTGGCACTCAATCTACCATCGGTGCCGCCTGGGGCTGCCGATGAGATCGGGCAGGTGCTAGAACGCCTGGAGCGCATTGAATCTGTCGCCGAGGCAATGGGTGAGCGCAATGCTCAAGACGAAAAGGGCAAGGTCCTGTGGGCAGATAACCTGTTGAAGCTGGGCAATGCCCATTATAACCTGGGGCATTGGGAGGAAGCGATACGCTATTATGATCGTGTTTCCGAGTTGTTTCCCAAAAGCGCGGTGCCAGTGTACAATCGGGCGATGGTTTTGTTAGCTCAGGGAGAATTCCAACAGGCCATTGACGATTTTGACCGGGCAATTCGTCTCAACCCTAACGAAGCCCGGGCCTATCACTGCCGTGGTATTGGATACGAACGATTGGGAAATGTCCGCCGGGCGCTGGACGATTACAACAAGGCTATCAAACTTAACGATCAACTGGCCCCCGCCTATTACAGTCGCGGGGTGGCTTACGAGAAACTGGGCCGGCATGAGAAAGCGTTCCAGGATCTGGATATGGCCATTGATCTCGATCCCAACCACGCTCCGGCTTATACCGCGCGAGGGATTGCGCGCACCGCTTTCCGCGATTATCAATGGGCCCTGCTGGATTTCAACCGGGCCTGTGAGTTAGACACCAGTTTCGGTCAAGCCTTCTACAATCGAGGCCTGGTCAAGGCCGCGCTAGGGGAGTACGAGGATGCTCTGGCCGATTTCGATCGGGCCCTGGAACTCATGCAAGGAGATGCCGATTGTTACCGGGCGCGGGCCGATGCCCGCTCGGCGCTGGGCCTTTTCGCTCAGGCCGTTGAGGATTATACCCGGGCTTTGGAGCTAAACCCTTCTAACGCCGAAACCTACTACTCCCGTGGCGTGGCCTACATCGGGTTGAAGGAGTATCAAAAAGCCGTAGCCGATCTTGACCGGGCCATCGAATTGGCTCCTTCATACCCCATGGCCTATGTCAATCGGGGCATCGCCAAAGAAAAAATGGGGCACTACAAAGAGGCACTGGCTGACCTGGATGAGGCCATCGAGCTGGATCCCAATCTGGCCCAGGCTTACTACAATCGGGGGATAGTGTACGGCAGCCTGGGTGAATATGACCGGGCCACACAGAACCTCAACCGGGCCATTGAACTGGACCCCACTTTGGCGGATGGGCGCTGAGAATGAGAATCAGGTGACAGTCATTTCCAAAGTGACTGTCACCTGACTGTCACCTGGCTGAGCAGGAGATTTCTATGAACGTGTCAAGTCAGGGGGAAACTCGACTTGACAGAAG
>JANLFX010000182.1 GCA_024653325.1 Anaerolineae bacterium | reverse complement strand
CCATCTGGTACAGCCCTATTGTACCATCAAACCGCGCTCCGGTAAAGAGCCGCTCGGTGAGGGTGACGGGCAGGGTGCCGGTGAGGACCGCCCCATAGGGGTCGTATTGCACGCGGCCCACGGTCTGCCCGGCAGCGTCGCTGACGGCCCCGGTGGAACCGCTGAGGCGCTGAAATGCGCTGAGAACACTGAGCAGCGCCTCAGCGGCCCTCAGTGCCCCTCAGCGGCTTCAGCGGTTCCCCGGCTGCCGTCCACACGGGTGACCACCCGCCGGCCGTTGGCACACTGGTGCACAAAGGCCACTGAGAGCGATAGCCGCTCTCAGTGGCCCCGGTACGTTCAATGACTCAGTGGTTCGCATCCCAGGCAGGCATTCAACCCTGGCGATAGGTATCTTCTTCGATAGGTGCTATTCGGTTCGCAATAATACGTACAAGGGTATCGAGAAAAAAGCCTGTGAGGGTCCCGAATATCGTAAGCCCCAAGGCTCCCTTCACGACCAATGGAAGGCCAACCAACAAGCTTGCCAAAACCACACGAGCCACAGAACGGAACCAAACCTGTGAGGACGACAATGTTGGTCTACCACTGCTCAAATCCTGTGCCTGTACCCGCCATTCTCCATGGGCTTTCTGGCGAGCAACCAATATCTCTACGAACAAAGCCCCTCCCATCATCGAAGCAATTGCTACCCCCCACAGGAGTCGGCATTCCGCCTGAGAGAGAGCAGGGCAGTTCTTGTTGAGCCACCAAATCATCGACCCGCCACAGAAAACGAGAAGAATGGTGCAAAGAATGGTTCCAACAAGTCTGCGGTGCTTTACCATTTTTTTCTCCTATTCCCACGGTGCACATGCGTTGAATCTCTCCAACCACCACTCCTCAATCTGTTCGCCCCAGAAAACCTCTATCCCGATTGTCACTACCATTCCCCCAACTAAGATGACTGGCGCACCCACTGTGACTCCAAGAAATGTTGTGACAGCCCAAGCCACCCCTCCGGCCGTAAGTGTTCCCCCCAGCCCTGTGGTCACATTCGACATCGCGCCAGCGCCAGCTCGCCGCGTTAACAGCCACGGATCGTTCAGCAGTTCGGGGTGGAGTATCACGTCTTCGCCTAACTGCCATAGCCCGCCCACCAGCAGGTCGGCGCCTATGCCGGGAACCAGGTCGCCAACGGTCAGGTACTTGGGCCCAAAGCCCCACACCCGCCCGGCAATAGAGCGCGCTTCGACACTGACGCCGCGCCGCCCCAGCCGACTGGCCCACTCCACATACTCGTCACCACCGACGCGGACAACACCGCTCCATTCATCCAGCTCGCCCTTTGCCAATTGATTGGCTACGGAGCTACCCACCAGGTTCTTCAGAGGCCTCCGGATATGATACCTTGGATGGCGTAAAACTACCTCGATGCTGAGCCAATACCACGGTGCTCTGCTGACCAACCTCTCGGCAACCGGCCCCAGCCATCCTTCTGCAATGAGGGCACTCGCTGACTCGGACAGGGTCGATTTTCCAAGGGCAGCCCAGGGGAACCCTCCGCCGTATCCGGTTTGCCCTCCCAGCCCGGATGGAGAAACTACGCCGACTGGTATGGCATACCGATTGAGCGTCTGCGGCAGTTGTGGGACGCCACCCAAGGGGTCGGGTTGCAGGGTGTGAGCGATGGACGGATCATAGTAGCGGCCATCCCCATGATACACCAACCCCAATTGGCTGTCAAGCCCCTGGGAGGAGAAGAGCCGGTCGGTGAGGGTGACGGGCAGGGTGCTGGTGAGGACCGTCCCATACGGGTCGTATTGCACGCGGCCCACGGCCTGCCCGGCGGCGTCGCTGACGGCCACGGTGGAGCCCAGCAGCTGAGCGAAGCCGAAGGTGATCGGTGAAAAGAGCGAGGATGCTGAAGATGAATTCCCCAGCATCCTTGCAACAGCCTTAATGACTCAGGCCTAGACTTGTCTGGCTCTGATCAATTCGGCGTTTGCTAATTCAATCCACCGATAGGCTATTTGATTATCCTTGTCTGTCACCCCCAGACTCTCTACGATATCTCCATGCCCTACGACCAGTTCAATCTTGTTCTCTGCCAGTGGTTTGATATAAAACTCTCTGATACTTGTCAGAGGCAAGGCATATTTGGATGCCCTGACAGCGATTCTCAAAACGGGATATTCCATGCGGTTAATCGTTACACTAGGTTTTGAATTACCAGCCCAATAGATGTCGAGCCAATGGTCATTGATCTCGAAGCGTGTTATTCGTTTATGTTCTGCGTCAGACATTCTTTAATCCTCCCTCATAAACGCAATCAGGGCATCTTTCTGAGTGCTTCGGCGAACCAACTCACTGTGCCAGCGCTTCGGAGTGTGTACTCTACACCGCCCCTGGGAATTGCTCCTCTCCAAGCTGAATAGCCACTTGGATGCAATAGAACTCTCCCAGTAGCTTCTTCTACCAATTTGGCAGCCCAAGTCACACAATTCTCGCCCCCAAGCCTACCAGGACGAAGCCCATATTGTAAAGCAGTGGGGCCAACTCTTTCTATTTGCCCCAACATGTGGCGCGCTGCACTCTCCGGCACGTCCCAAGAGCGGATAATGGCTTCGGTATAATCGAACATTCTGACATCGTTAAGAATCTGTCCAGGAAAAGTACGTTCCCATAGCAACGCCCGGAACTCTTCAATGGCCATGCCTTCTGGGGGAATTGGCCAAAATCCCCGGACCCATCTTTCCTCTCCAATCTCGACAAAGGCAGCAACGTGACCCATACCCTGATAGATATCCGTTGAGCCTTCGACCCTCTCTATAACAATGAGCCCAACCCTTGCCTCCCCCGCATCCTCCATCCGCCCCGCTGCCCGTGCCAGGTCTGCCGCCTCATCGGCGTGAGTCAGTGCCCCTGCAGCAGCAGGCACATAAGGCAATACCCACAGGGCAACATCCAGCGCCAACCAACCCCAATTGGCCAGCGAAGGGTCTTGATGGAGTTGGTAGATGTCAAAGGCCAGGCCCCCAATGTCCAGCAGCCAATCAATGGGGAGATGTCCGCCTGGGTCCACGTAGCTCGTTGGGTTATTGTAAACGTACGAGAAGCGGTTCCACGCCTATGGATTCAGCGGGTCGGGGACCAGGGTGTCCGGCTGCATCCACCGTCCCAGGGCGGGGTCAT
>JANLFX010000181.1 GCA_024653325.1 Anaerolineae bacterium | reverse complement strand
ATATAGGATAACCCCGTGACTGGCCCAACGTTACGGCCTTAAGTTTACGGAAATGTACCTCCCACTTCCTGCAGGTTATCCGACCTCGGCGGGAGTGCAGGAGGCAACCCGCCCCCCTCGACAGAGCTCAGGGCAGGCCTGCCGGGGGGCACGGGGGGTGTCCTCCCCCCCCCCACCCCCTGCCGATTTGCCGTCGGGCCTGAAAGTGCACAACCCGAAGTGTAAACCAATTGTGAACCATCCCTCACTACCGGACACTTTTCCTGGGAGATCGAATCCTTAACACGAATAGCACGAGCTCTCCGAATCTCACGAATGATTTTTCAAGATTGTGGCCTACTTGTGTTATTCGTCCATTCGTGTCATTCGTGATTTAAAAAGTGTATGGTAGCGAGTTTTCAATCTGGGCGCGCACCGGTGCGTTATTCAACCGCTGGGCCATGGCCAACGCCTTCTCCAGCCAGGCGCGCGCCTGTTCCTCGTCCCCCAAAGCTTTGTACAATTGGGCTGCCTCGTGATACCCATTCAGGCGGTCTATATCCTCGCCGCTGCGCTCAAACTCTTCCAGTGCCTGGTGCAGGTAAACGCGCGCTGTTTCTAAGTTGCCCTCCAGACGCTCCAACCGGGCGCGCACGCGATTGGCCTCCGGGGCCATCCACGAGCCGGTCAGCAGGGTCTGCGCCTTTTCGCAGTGCTCTCGTCCGGCCTGCAGGTCGCCCTGATCCAGGGCCAGCCGGGCCAGCCCCAGGTGACTGTAACCCCGGCTGCGCTCGCGCTCCACTTTATCTGGGATTTCCTCGGCCAGAGCCAGAGCGTGCCGAAAGCAGGCTTCCGCTTTATCCAACTCACCTGCCAGGCGATAGACCTCGCCCAGCGAGTTGGTCAGTTGTTGTATCCAGGCCACGTTGGCTTCGGCCTCCGCCTGCAGGATGTCCAGGTCTTTCTGATAGTATTCAGCCGCTTCCGCGTAACGTCCCTGCCGATGGCACAATCGTCCCAGACCACCGTAAGTCATGGCCAACCCTGCCTGATCGCCCAATTGCAGCTTTATCTCTTCGGAGGCGTGGAAGGCGGCCTCAGCCTCGGCCCAGCGATTGAAGCGGACGTAGGTTTCGGCCAGGGTGTTGTAGATCATCGCTTCCTGATGGGGCAGTTTAGTTCGCTCGCGGACGATGGTCAGGGCGTGGTTCAGGTGCTCAATGGCCTCGGGCTTCCCCTGACGCCCATAGCACACGCCCAGGTAGTGATAGCCTTGGGCCAGAGCGGCGTGATCGGCCTGTTCTTGGGCGATAGCAATGCCTTTTTGCAAATAGGTTTCCGCCAGCTCCCAATGGCGCTGCAGGCGGTGTATATTGCCTAATTCCAGGTATACCAGGTCCAGGTTTTCGGTGACGCCCGTCGCCTCAGCGAGCTGGATATGGGCCTCAAAATGCGAGATGGCTCGCGCCCACTCCTTCTGTTGGGTGTAGACCGTGCCCAGATAATAATCAATCCACGCCTGACCTGCCTGGTCACCCAGGCGGGTGTAGATTTCGGCGCTGGTATTCAGGTCACCCAGCGCGGCCTGGATCTCACCCCGTTTGAAATGCAGCCACCCCAGATGGCCGTGGATTTCGGCCAGGCACTCTTCGTCATCTGCGGCCAGAGGCAATGCCTTGTGCAGGCAAGAGATGGCTTCGTCCCAGTCGCCGGCCCGTTCGGCGGCAAAGCTGGCGGCCAACAGCAAATTGATCTTCGTGTTCACTGTCTCCCCATCCGGTGGCAATTTATCCAGTGCCTGAAGTGCGATGCAGTAGTGATCCGCTGCCTCCGGGTAAGCTGCATCGCGCATCAACCCTTCCGCTGCCCGCAGAGCGCAATCCAGGGCCTGCCGATAATCGCCGCCCTCCAGGTAGAGTTGGGCCAATTGTCCGGCAGGAACATCGGGGATGGCCTGTTGCCAGGCCTGAGCTACCCGCATGTGGTCTTGCCGTGACAGCCGAGCAGGAACATTATCGTGGAGATAGGCGTGCAGATAATGGGAAGTGAAGGCCAGTTCATCTCCATCGGTAGAACCGGTGAAAATCAACACCTGTCCCGCCTGGGCCAGTTCAACCAGGATGGCGATGATTTGCCGCTCGCTCAGTCCCAGATAATCCCGGATGGCTGGGGCAGTAAGCACAGTCAGGGGGAAGCGGCGACCGAACGCAGCCGCGCAAGTCAGCAGCGACAGGGTGGATTCCGGCAAGCGGTCCAGATAACGTCGGGCCAGGGAAGCCAGCACGGCGGGCATGGATTGGGCAACGCTGCTCGCATCCAGGACGTCCGTTTCTCCGCTAACCAGCAGATTCACGCTTTCCACGATGAGCCCCGGCAGACCGTGACTGAATTCGTAGATGCGATCCACCGTTTCGGCGGATAATTCACCGCCGGGGATCAGTTGGGCCATCAGCAGCCGCGCCTCGTCCGGTGAGAGGGGAGGCACAGGCCAGGCTATGCCCAGGGAGCGTAAATAGCGAGGGATAGTGTCTAAAGACTGGCCGGGAGCCGGTTGCCAGGCGCCGAGAAATGATACCGGTGTACCCGACGTGCGTTTCAGCACATAATCTATCAGCGCGCAGGTAGTGGAACTGGCCAGGTGCATGTCGTCAAAAACCAGGAGAATGGGCTTTCGCCGCTGGTGATAGATTTGCTCCATCACCCGGCGGATGAATTCGAAGTTGCGGTTGAGCAACTCCTCGCCTTCGATGGGCCGCCGTCGCAGGTCGTAGAGTTTCTTGCCGATGAGTCCGAAGGCGACAATCGCCCCAATGCCGGGAATGTCGGTCACGGCGGAGATAACGTCGGCCAGCGCAATCTGGTCCACGATGCTGAACACGCTCTTGTCATTGATAATCTGCCCGTTTTGGTCGAAACACAGGCCCAGAGTGGCGAGGAAGGGGCCATAGGGATCGCTGGCCGTGTCCTCATCGCAGCGCCCCAGGAGCACCTCCCATCCCTCGGTCTCCGCTTCGCTGAGAAATGCCTCTATCAGCCGCGTTTTACCACAGCCTTCCTCGCCGGTGAGGAGCAGGCTGAAAGGGCGGCCTGCCCGTGCCTGGCGCAGGTGGACGCGAAAACGGGAGATAAGTTCTTTTCGTCCGACGAAGGGGCGTTGCTCCTCTGCGCTCAATATCATCCCTCTTACAGTGGCGATCCCATCCCTCTTTTTCCCTGGAGAACGGATTTATGACGGTGAGGATTAGCTCGACATTGTTAGATTTGCCGTGTGGTGACTACCTCACCCATCCCCAC
>JANLFX010000180.1 GCA_024653325.1 Anaerolineae bacterium | reverse complement strand
CAGCAGCGGTCGGCCGCTACGGGACAAACCTGCCCCGAAACTGAAACGCACCCCTGCAGACGAGCGTCCCTACCGAGAAGGGACAACGATACGCACGTAAGCCTGATCCCCAAACAGTTCTCCACCGGGCAGGCGCATTTGCCAGTAACCGGTGTAAGTGGCGGGCACGCTGGGGGCGACCATGGTTACGGTGATCTCGATGACACCGCCAGGAGGGATTTCCTCCACAGGAACGATGTTGGGCGCACCCATCTTATCCCCGCCGATGAAAGCATAGGCAGTGCCTTTGGGCCATGGACAATTCCCGCTATTCTGATAACGCCATATCTTGTCGAAAGAGGTTCCAGACACATACTCCGTGTTGTCAGGCACGGTGACATCGGCCAGGAAGTCGGCGTTATAGGTACACTCGCCTTCTTGAGTGCCAGTAGTTGGCACAGGGGTCATACTCTCTTCTGACGTTGCCGTAGGCGCCGGCGTGGCCGTAGGCAGTGGTTCGGCGACCTGTATGGACAGACTCGCCGGCGCGCTGACCATACCTTTCACGTTGTGAGCTTTCACAGTCAGGATGTGCTGACCGGCTACGTTTGCCGTCCAGGGCAGCATTACTGTGAAAGGCGTATGGGCTGCCGGCTGTGGATTTTTTTCTGCGCTGTAAAAGCGGCCATCCACCCACAGCTCCACTTTAAACACCCCCAGCGCATCAGTGGCTGTCACTTGCACGCTGACCTGGTCACCGAACTGCCAGTGAGTGCCCTCAGCCGGAGCCAGAATGGTCACGGTCGGTCCCGATAGCTGCTCACCCACCTGGCAAGCCGGGGTGATGAATATTGTTCCAAGAATGACCATCAATACTATCCACCTGCTATTTCGACTCATATGATCAACCTCCTGAACGTTTTCCCGCGACCAGGGCGGGATACTTTTCACCATTATACTGGAAAACACATCCATTGTCCACCGTACCTCCTGCAGGACGTGCTTTTCAATTTTATCGGACTTGACGAATCCAAAAAGTTGTGGTAAAATTTTCTCCGGATTAGCACTCTAGGCGTGAGAGTGCTAAAACCGCCTCGTCAATACCAACGCAAATCAATCTTATTAAGGAGGGTAGAAACATGTCAATCAAACTCAAGCCACTAGGTGACCGTGTTGTGGTCGAGCCCGTCGAGCAGGAAGAGAAAACACCCAGCGGAATCATCCTGCCCGAGACGGCCAAGGAGAAGCCCCAGGAGGGCATTATCATTGCCGTAGGACCTGGCCGGCGCGACGAAGCGGGCGAGCGCATCGAGATGGATGTCAAAGAAGGCGACCGCGTGCTATACGCCAAGTACGCCGGTACCGAGGTAAAGCTGGAAGGCGACAAGAAAGTATTGATTCTCAAGGAAAGCGACATCCTGGCCATTGTGGAAAAGTAGTCAGAGAGCCAAAGCAAAATTTGACAGCGAATTCTCAATCTTTCTAAGGAGGGTTAGATGGCAAAGCAGTTGATTTTCTCGGAAGAAGCCCGTCGTTCGCTGAAACGCGGGATTGACATCATGGCCACCGCTGTGGGCACTACCCTAGGGCCTAAAGGCCGTAACGTAGCACTGGACAAGAAGTGGGGTGCGCCGACCATCACCCATGACGGCGTGACTGTGGCCAAAGAGATTGAGCTGGAAGACCCCTACGAGAACATGGGCGCCCAGCTTCTCAAGGAAGCGGCTACCAAGACCAACGATGTGGCCGGTGATGGTACTACTACCGCCACTGTGCTGGCCCATACGATTATCACCGAGGGCATGAAAAACGTGGCGGCGGGGGCTAACCCCATGCTCATTAAGCGCGGAATCGAAAAAGCATCCGAGGCCATAGTCCAGGCCATCAAGGAGATGAGCACCGATGTAACCACCAAAGAGGATGTGGCCAACGTGGCCGCTATCTCCGCCGCCGACAAGGAGATCGGCGAGCTTATCGCTGAGGTGATGGATAAGGTGGGCAAGGACGGCGTCATCACCGTCGAGGAAAGCAAGGGCCTGGCTTTCGAGACCGAGTATGTGGAAGGGATGCAGCTCGACCGGGGCTATATCTCCGCCTATTTCATCACCGATCCTGAGCGCATGGAATGCGTGTTGGAAGACCCTTACATTCTCATTACCGACAAGAAAATTTCTGCCGCCACCGACATCGTGCCTATCCTGGAAAAGCTGGTGCAGGTGGGTAAGCGTGATATTGTGGTCATCGCCGAGGACGTGGACGGTGAGGCTCTGGCCACGTTGGTGCTCAACAAGCTACGGGGTATGTTCAACGCGCTGGCAGTGAAGGCTCCTGGCTTCGGCGATCGTCGTAAAGCCATGCTGCGTGACATCGCCGTCCTCACTGGTGGCCAGGTGATCAGCGAAGAGGTGGGCCGTAAGCTGGAGACAGTGACTATCAGCGATTTGGGGCGCGCGGGCAAGGTCATCGCTACCAAAGAGGATACCACCATCATCGAAGGTAAAGGTTCCGAAAAAGACATTAAGGCCCGGATCAATGAGATCAAGGCCGAGATCGAGATCAGCACCTCGGATTACGATAAAGAGAAACTCCAGGAGCGACTGGCCAAGCTGGCTGGTGGCGTGGCCATCATCCGTGTGGGTGCGGCCACCGAGGTCGAATTGAAGGAGAAGAAGCACCGCGTCGAGGACGCGCTTTCGGCCACCCGCGCTGCCGTTGAGGAGGGCATCGTACCCGGCGGTGGGGTCGCGTTGATCAATGCCATTCCCGCCCTGGACAAGGTCAAGATGGAGTTACCCGACGAGCAAACCGGCGTGGAGATCCTGCGTCGTGCGCTGGAACAGCCCATGCGCGGCATTGTGGAAAACGCCGGCATGGACGGGGCCGTGGTCGTGGAGAACGTACGCCGGCTGCAGAAGGAGCAGAATAACAAGAACATTGGTTACGACGTGCTGGCCAACGAGTACCGGGATATGGTCAAGGCGGGAATCATTGACCCGGCCAAGGTGACCCGCAGCGCGGTGGAGAATGCCGCCAGCATCGCTGCTATGCTGCTCACCACCGAAGCCCTGGTCACCGAGATCCCCGAAAAGGAAAAACCTACTACCCCCACACCGCCACCGTACTAAACCGCGAACCATTTATGTAGGACGGGCTTAAGCCCGTCTACGGGGTAGCCGACGGCAGTGCCGTCGGCTACCCTTTTGTTCCCAGACGGAAATATCCCCTGTCATTCCCTCTTGACTTCCAAGCCATTTCAGACTATCATTAAAGATGAATTTGGGACAAACCCTCTCGCAGGTTTTGAAATGGCCGTCGGGCC
>JANLFX010000017.1:33752-46318 GCA_024653325.1 Anaerolineae bacterium | reverse complement strand
TCAATGTCGCGTGTCGCTGCCATCCGGCAGTAGACCAAATTAGCGGAAACTATAGATAAACCGTTGTTTGAATTCAATGTCCATGGCGAATCTCCTTCCCCGGTCTCGGGTGGCTCATATCCGAATCTAGCGAAGCTTTGCCTCAGGCTATGTGTTTCTTGTACTCTATAAGCGGTTCATGATTCCATACTTGCGCTTCAATGTAAGGAGCAAGATCGCTGGGAAGGTGTGTTTCCCATTCTTCCTCAGGGAGTCCTTTTGATTCGACGATGGCGAGAATTTCAGAAACAGTGAAGACCTTACCGTGATAATCAGGCAGGTAATATTCGGTGGGCTTTTCTCTGCCAAACCATAGGGAGATCATGCTATCCGGGTAAGTAAAACTGACATCATGCTCTGTGAAGACTGCGAGAGATATGCGTATTTCCCCGTGAGCATCAGGATCGGGAGCGTGTTCCACCATCCACCTGGATGTCCCAAGCACCATGGGGATCGGGTATGACTCCCGAGGTCGCCCCCCTTTGGCGATGAACTCCTCACGTACCCACTGCTCCGTTTGCCTTCGATTGCGCATATACTGAACTGGGTCTTTGAATCTTGCCCCAAAGGGAGTGTTATCGCACGGTTCTTTCATGATTTTGATGGCTTCCTCATCTGGCAGCGCGGACAGGCTTCGAAATGGTTCTGTACCACGCCTGTAGTAATAAGTCAGATAATCTATCATTTCTCTCTCCTGCGGCCCAATGAATCGGGCTTTAGCCGCGCGCGAAGCAAGAGGTTTACTCAGGAGAGTATACTACCAAACGAACAAGCCGGCAAGCGAAAATGGCCATCAGGCGTATTTCAGTTGGAGGTCAATTAATACTACAACCGCACTTCGCCTAAAAGTGTCATTCTGAGCGACCGAAGGGCGCTTCGCTCCTCCTCAGAAACTTGCCTGTCATTGCGAGCCGAAGGCGAAGCAATCTCCTCGGCGCATTTTGGAGATTGCTTAGTCGGCCTACGGCCTCCTCGCAATGACAGTCAGCCGATTAAGCCGATGGAGCCAATCATCGGCTTAATCGGCTTAATCGGCTGACCAGTCCATGGCGGCGGCTACGGAAAGCCGCCCTACGTAAGCGGGCCGCGCCAGCCAGGGCGAGCTGCCCCAAAACTGAAACGCACCCATGCACCTGCGCCAGCTTGACAAATTTTCCCAAATATGTTATGATATTTCCCAACTGATCAGACTCACAGTCCAGACAGAAGGAATCCCTCTAACTATGCAAATTCTAACGGTCATCCCCAACGCCATTATTAGCCTGATTCTTGTTAAGCTCCTGTATTTGCAGGAGCTAGTGGCGGTTGGGAGAGACCCGATGTAACGGCGCATACGGTTCATAGCAACAATGTAAGTGCCTCCCAACAGGGAGGCACTTTTTTATTCTTTTCAAACCGCATCAGGAGGAGGAGATGAGAAGCGATGTTGTGAAGCGCGGCGTGGAGCGAGCGCCGCACCGCTCGCTGCTGCGAGCCCTGGGCTGTACCGACCAGGAGATTGACCAGCCCTTCATTGGTGTGATCAATTCCTACAGCGAAGCGATCCCCGGTCACATCGGGCTGCGCCAGGTCGCCGATGCCGTCAAGGTCGGTATCCGCATGGCCGGTGGCACCCCCTTTGAGTGCAACACTATCGGCGTGTGCGATGGGTTGGCGATGAATCATCCGGGCATGAAATACTCCCTGGCCAGCCGCGAGTTGATTGCCGATTCCGTCGAGGTCGTCGCTCAGGCCCACGCTTTCGACGCCCTAGTCCTGATCCCCAACTGTGACAAAATCATCCCGGGTATGCTGATGGCTGCTGCCCGGCTTAACCTGCCCGCCGTTGTCGTCAGCGGTGGACCGATGTTGGCCGGATACCTGGATGGCCGCGCCGTTGATCTGAATGACGTTTTCCTGGCGGTGGGAGCGGTGGCCCGGGGCGAGATGTCCGAGGCGGAACTGGACCGCCTGGAACGGGTGGCCTGTCCCGGCTGCGGCTCTTGCGCGGGCATGTTTACCGCCAACACCATGAATTGCCTCACCGAGGCGCTGGGCCTGGCCTTGCCCGGCAATGGGACACTCCCCGCCACCCACGCGGGCCGGGTGGCGCTGGCCAAACGGGCCGGGATGCAGGTCATGGAACTCCTGGCCCGCGACATCAAACCCCTGGACATTCTTACCCCTGCTGCTTTCCGCAACGCCTTTGCCGTGGATATGGCCTTAGGCGGCTCCACCAACTCCGTGTTGCATCTCCTGGCCGTGGCCCATGAGGCGGGCGTCCAGATTCCTCTGCACGAGCTGAACGATTACAGCGCCCGCACGCCTCACCTGTGCCGTATGAGCCCGGCGGCGGGCGGTCACCATATTGAGGACCTGCACCGCGCCGGCGGCATACCGGCGGTGATGCGCCGTCTACTGGACGGCGGTTTGCTGGACGGCGGCGCCCTCACCGTGACCGGACACACCCTAGCCGAGAATTTGATCACGGTGGTGGTGGGTGACGAGGCGGTGATTCGTCCCCTGGACGCGCCCTATTCATCTACTGGCGGGTTGGTCATCCTCTTCGGTAACCTGGCTCCCGGCGGGGCCGTGGTCAAGCAAGCGGTCGTCGCGCCCTCCATGCTACAGCACACCGGTCCAGCCCGGGTGTTTGATTCCGAAGAAGAAGCCACAGCGGCTATCATGGCCAGGCAGTTCGAGGCAGGGGACGTACTGGTTATCCGTTACGAGGGCCCTAAGGGCGGTCCAGGCATGCGTGAGATGCTGACGCCCACCTCGCTGCTTTCCGGCATGGGCGTGGATGACAGGGTGGCCTTGCTGACCGATGGACGTTTTTCCGGCGCGACCCGAGGAGCTGCCATCGGGCACATCTCCCCTGAGGCCGCCGAACGCGGGCCGCTGGCCATTGTCCGCGATGGTGACCCAATCCACATTGACATCCCTAACCGTACCCTGACTCTGGAAATACCAGAGGTTGAGATCGCCCGTCGCCTGGCCGAGCTGCCGCCGTGGGAGCCGACAATCAAGTCCGGTTACCTGCGACGTTACGCCCGCGCTGTCACCTCAGCCAGTACCGGTGCGATATTCAAGGAGTGAGCCCTCACCCACCATTTGTCTACGCCTCTCCTTTTACCCGATGGCTCACTACCGAACGTTTTTCCATCACGAATGGCCCGAATAAGCAAATTACACGAATGCCATTAAAAACGTTTGTGACATTCGCCCAATTCGTGCGATTCGTGTTAGAAATCCTGAAGCCTGGCAAAAGTGCCCGGTAGCAAAGACCGAGAGAAAGGTAGAGTCAAGGAGGAGGATTTTGAAAGAGACGTTGCGATTGGCTTTCATCGGCAGCGGCACGATGGCCGAAGCGATGATCAGAATCGCTATCAAGGCGGAAGTTGCCGTTCCGCAGCGCATCGTGGCCAGCGGGCCACGAGAAGAGCGGGGTCAGGAATTGCACACCCGCTACGGTGTGGCGACATGTACCGACAATCGCCAGGCTCTGACCGTGGACGGTGGTGACGTGGACGTGATCGTTCTCTCCGTTAAACCTCAGGTGATGCCCACCGTGCTGAACGAACTCCGAGGTGCGATTCCTCCCCAGGCGCTGATCTTGTCCATCGTAGCCGGAGTGAATACGAAAACTATCGCCCAGGGCCTGGCGCACGGAGCCATTGTGCGGGCCATGCCCAACACCCCTGCCCAGATTGGCCAGGGCATGACCGTGTGGATGGCCACTTCGGCTGTTTCCGAACAACAGCGAGATCAGGCGCGCTGTATCTTTCAGGCCATGGGAGAGGAGTGTTATGTCGAAGATGAGGCCCAACTGGACATGGCCACGGCGGTCAGCGGCACTGGTCCGACCTACGTTTTTCTGATGATGGAGGCCCTGACAGATGCGGCGGTGCACCTGGGGTTTTCGCGCCGGGTGGCGGTACAGTTAGTCACGCAGACGGTGCTGGGATCGGTCCTCTTTGCCCGGCAATCGGGGCGACACCTGGCTGAACTGCGCAACATGGTCACTTCACCGGGCGGCACCAGCGCAGAGGCCATCTACCAGCTCGACAAAGGCGGGCTGCGCACCGTGCTATCCAAGGCGGTGTGGGCAGCTTATCAGAAATCGGTGCGATTGGGCGCTGTTGTCAATGGAGCGGCCTCTATATCGGCATCCCCACCCGATGAAAACCACCGAGGAGAGGAGGAACGACCATGAAACTGACAGGCGCACAAGTGGTTTGGGAGAGTCTGGTGCGAGAAGGAGTGGAAACGGTTTTCGGAGTGCCGGGCGGCGCAGTGCTGCCCCTGTATCATGCCCTGGCCGAATACCCCCTCCACCATGTGCTTGTGCGTCATGAGCAAGCTGCTGCTCATGCTGCCGACGGCTACGCTCGCGCCACCGGCAAGGTCGGCGTCTGTATCGCCACCTCTGGCCCCGGCGCAACCAACCTGGTCACCGGTCTGGCCACAGCCTACATGGATTCGTCGCCGGTAGTGGCTTTCACCGGCCAGGTGCCCTCCCCTGTAATCGGCACCGATGCTTTCCAGGAAGTGCATATCACCGGTATCACCCTGCCCATCACCAAGCACAACTACTTGGTTACCCATGCCCAGGAATTACCCACGGTTATCAAAGAAGCCTTCTATATCGCCCGCACCGGGCGCCCGGGACCGGTGCTCATTGACATCTCCAAAGACGCGCAAATCGCTGAGATCGAGTATGCCTACCCGGATGAGGTGCATCTGCCCGGCTATCGCCTTCCTGCGAGCGATTTTTCCCCCCAAATTCAAGCAGCAGCACGGATGCTCAATGAGGCGCAGCGACCAGTGATCATCGCCGGACATGGCGTGATACTTTCCGGTACCGAGGATCGGCTTGTGGAGCTGGCCGAGAAGGGCCATATCCCGGTCGTCGTCACCCTGTTGGGCATCGGTGCTATGCCAGACGAACACCCGCTTTGTCTCGGTATGGGAGGTATGCATGGGCAAGGACATGCCAACATGGCCCTGTCTGAGGCCGACCTCATCCTTTCCCTGGGCAGCCGTTTCGACGATCGGTTCACCGGGCCGCCGTCTACCTTCGCCCCTCGAGCACGGATCATCCACGTGGATGTGGACCCGGCCGAGATCGGCAAGAACGTGCCGGCCGACCTGGCCGTGGTGGGTGATTTGAAAGACGTTCTGCCGGCCCTCACGCCACTGGTCGAAGCGAGAGACCGCTCGGCCTGGCTGTCGTGCATCCGCGAATGGCGCGAGGAATCGGCCCAACTGGACATTTTGGCCCAGGAAACCGACGACTTGATACCCCAGTACGTCGTGCGGCAGATATGGCATGCCACCCAGGGTAACGCCATCATGGTCTCCGACGTGGGGCAAAACCAGATGTGGGAGGCGCAGTACTTCGTTCACCGCCGGCGGCGCGGCCTGATCTCTTCCGGCGGCCTGGGAACGATGGGTTTCGCCCTGCCAGCGGCTATCGGTGCTCAGATAGGCTGCCGGGGTGAGCGGGTGTGGGTCATTGCCGGCGACGGCGGTTTCCAGATGAACATTCAAGAGTTGGCGACGGTTGTCCAGGAACAGGTGCCCCTCAAGATAGCTATTCTCAACAATGGCTACCTGGGCATGGTGCGCCAATGGCAGGAGTTTTTCTTCGAGAGGCGGTATTCTGGCTCAAGGCTGTCGGGGCCGGACTTCGCCCAGGTAGCGCGAGCTTACGGCATTCCCGGCTTGACCATCCGTGAGAAGAGTGAGGTCGTGCCGGCCATTGCCCAGGCCATGGCCAGCGATGGCCCCATGTTGCTCGATTTCCATATCGTGCCGGAAGAGAACGTTTACCCCATGGTTGCCCCGGGCTCGGCTATTCACAACATGATCCGTCACCCTGGAACTGTGCGAGGTGGAAAGGAGGAGTAAAGATGAAACATACTCTGATCGCCCTGATGGAGGACAAACCCGGCGTGCTCAACCGGGTCTCCAGCTTGTTTTATCGCCGCAACTACAACATCGAGAGCCTGAGCGTAGGCCATAGCGAGATACCGGGCATCTCGCGCATGACCATCGTGCTGGAGGGTGAGGATCGCATTGTCGAGCAGGTGGTCAAGCAGCTCTCCAAGTTGATCAATGTGACCCATGTCCTGGATGTAAGCGACAAGCCGACGGTGGTCCGGGAACTGGCCCTGATCAAGGTGAAAGCCGCCTCCCGGACGCGTTCCGAGATCGCGGAACTGGTCAGGATCTTTCGTGCTCGTATAGTGGATGTGGGAGCTACTTCCCTGACCATTGAGATCACTGGCCCCGAGGATCGAGTGAATTCGTTGGTGGGGTTGCTACGGCCCTTTGGTATTGAGGAGATGGCTCGCACTGGTCGTGTGGTGATGGTGCGTAGCGGTGAGAACGATGATGGGAACAACGGGAAGGTCTATTCCTCGCAGACCGCGATGCCCCAGTCTGTCCCTCTGATGGCGCAAGAAGTTCCTATGTAAAAGCCGGCGTGTGGCGGCTTTCCGTAGCCGCCACAACAGTAGGGTGGCTTTCCGTAGCAACAGTAGGGCGGCTTTCCATAGCCGCCACAACAACCGCCGCAACAGGCGGCAGGTTTGGAAACCTGCCCTACAATGGGCCGGCGTAGGGCGGCTTTCCATAGCCGCCACAACAACCGCCACAACAACCGCTGCAACAGGCGGCAGGTTTGGAAACCTGCCCTACAGTGGGCTTGGGGCTCTTCGCGGTTTTTCCAAGAGAGTCAATCAATATTTTACTAAGGAGGAACATCATGGCTAACATCTATTACGACAGCGACGCGGATTTGGAGCGATTGGCGGGCAAGAAGATCGCCGTCATTGGCTACGGCAGCCAGGGGCATGCCCACGCGCTCAATCTCAAGGACAGCGGTTGCCAGGTGGCCGTGGGGCTGCGGGAGGGGGGTCGCTCTTGGGCAGCCGCCGAGGATGCCGGGTTAACAGTCATGCCCGTGGCCGAAGCCGCCGCCTGGGCCGACACGGTCATGATTCTGGTGCCCGACCCGGTGCAGCCGGCGCTCTATCGCCAGGCCATCGCTCCCGGCCTGAAGGCCGGCGACACGCTGATGTTCGCTCACGGCTTCAACATCCGCTTCTACCAGATCGTGCCGCCACCGGACGTGGACGTGAGCATGGTCGCCCCCAAGTCGCCGGGGCATCGGCTGCGGGAGCTCTATCAGCAGGGCATGGGCACGCCAGCCTTGCTGGCCGTCTACCAGGATGCCAGCGGGCAGGCTAAGGAGAACGCACTGGCCTACGCCAAGGGTATCGGCTGCACGCGGGCCGGGGTCATCGAGACCACCTTCGCCGAGGAGACCGAGACCGACCTCTTTGGCGAGCAGGCGGTGCTCTGTGGCGGCGTCTCGGCGCTGATCAAGGCCGGCTTTGAGACGCTGGTGGAGGCCGGTTACCAGCCGGAGATCGCCTACTTCGAGTGTTTGCACGAGCTGAAGCTCATCGTGGACCTGATCCAGCAGGGGGGACTGACTTACATGCGTTACTCGGTCAGCGAGACGGCCGAGCACGGCGATTACACCGGCGGCCGGCGCATTGTCACCGAGGAAACCCGGGCCGAGATGCGCCGCATGTTGGCCGAAATCCAGGATGGCACTTATGCCCGCTCGTGGATTCTGGAGAACCAGGCTGGTCGTCCCTTCTTCAACACTATGCGCCAGCGCGAGAAAGAGCATCCCATCGAAAAAGTGGGGCGGGAGCTGCGGGCGATGATGCCGTGGTTGAATCCGAAGTGAAACGTGAAACGTGATGCGTGAAGCGTGATGCGTGATGCATTAACGGAACACGCAATACGAAATACGCAACACGCTGAGGAGGGATGTCCACTTATGTCAACATCTACAGCCGACCGAGTGATTATTTTCGACACCACTCTGCGGGATGGAGAACAATCACCGGGGGCGGCGCTCAACGTCAACGAGAAGATCGAGATCGCTTATGCGCTGGAGGAGATGGGGGTAGACATCATCGAGGCCGGGTTCCCCATTTCCTCGCCGGGCGATTTCCGCGCTGTGCAACGTATCGCTCAGGAGATTCGGGGCTGCATCATCTGCGGACTGACCCGGGCCCACCGGCAAGACATTGACGCCGCCGCCGAGGCACTGCGCGACGCTGCCCATCCTCGCATCCATACCGGGCTGGGCGTCTCTGATGTGCACATCCGCTACAAGCTGCGCACCACTCGCGAAGAGGCCCTGCAGCGGGGCGTGGAAGCGGTCAGATACGCCAAGAAGTTCGTGGCAGACGTGCAGTACTACGCCGAGGACGCCGGTCGTGCCGACCCGGAGTACCTCTACCGCGTGCTGGAGGCGGTCATCGCCGCCGGAGCCACGGTGGTGAACATCCCCGATACCACTGGTTACACTACTCCCGATGAGTTCGGGGCCCTCATTCGGGGCATCATGGAGAACGTGCCCAACATCCACCGGGCTACGGTCTCGGTGCATTGCCACAATGACCTGGGGATGGCCACGGCCAACACGCTGGCCGCCGTGCGCTACGGCGCGCGCCAGGTAGAGGTCACGGTCAACGGCATCGGCGAGCGGGCCGGCAACTGCTCCCTGGAAGAGGTGGTCATGGCTCTCAAAACCCGGCGCGACCTCTTCGGTCTGGAGACGGGCATCAATACGCGCCGCATCTATCCGGTCAGCCGCCTGGTCAGCCAGTTGACCGGCATCCCGGTGCAGCCCAACAAGGCCATCGTGGGAGCTAACGCTTTCGCCCACTCCTCCGGCATTCACCAGGATGGGGTGTTGAAGGAGCGTACCACCTACGAGATCATCAACCCCCGCGACGTGGGTGTGCCCGATTCGGAGATCATCCTCTCGGCGCGGTCGGGCCGCCACGGGCTACGCCACCGTCTGGCCGAGCTGGGCTACACGCTGGACGAAGAGCAGTTCGAGAAGGTCTACCAGCGCTTCCTGGAGGTGGCCGACCGGAAAAAGACAGTGGACACCCGCGATCTGGAGGCCATCGTGGAGGACGAGGTGCGGATGTTCTTCGAGGAGACTTATCATCTGGAGCATGTGCAGGTTTCCTGCGGCGATCACAGCATCCCCACGGCTACCGTGCGCATCCGCGGGCCGGAGGGCCAGGTCTTCTGCGACGCCGATCACGGCGCCGGTCCTGTGGACGCCGTTTACCGGGCCATCAACCGCGTCATCGGCGAGCCCAATGAGCTCATCGAGTTCTCCATCCAGGCGGTGACCGAGGGCATTGATGCCGTGGGCCGGGTGACCATCCGCATCCAGGCCGACGAGCCGGTGAAGGAGAACGGCGTCGAGCGGCGGGTGTTCAGCGGTCGCGGCTCCGACACCGACATCGTGGTGGCCAGTGCCAAAGCCTACATGTTCGCCCTCAACCGGCTCATCGCCGCGCGCCGTGAGGCCGGAGGGTAGGGACATGGGCATGACGTTGGCAGAGAAAATCCTGGCCGCTCACGCCGGTCTGGAGGAAGTGCATCCCGGTCAGTTCGTCGAGGTGGTGGTGGACGTGGTGCTCAGCAACGACATCACCGCGCCCATCGCCATCCGCGAGTTCGAGGAGCTGGGCGTGGAGCGGGTGTTCGATCCGCAGCGGGTGGTGATGGTGGCCGATCACTTTGCCCCTAACAAGGACATCAAATCCGCCGCCCAGTGCCTGCAGGTGCGCCAGTTCGCCCGCGCGCAAGGGTTGCCGCACCATTTTGACGTGGGCCGGATGGGCATCGAGCACGTGCTGCTGCCGGAGCAGGGTCTGGTGTTGCCGGGCGATGTCGTCGTCGGCGCGGATTCGCACACCTGCACCTACGGCGCGCTGGGGGCTTTCGCCACCGGTATGGGTTCCACCGACATCGCCGTGGCCATGGCCACGGGCCGTGTCTGGATGCGCGTGCCGGAGACGATGCGCATCATCTATCACGGGGAGTTACAGCCCTGGGTGGGCGGCAAGGATCTGATTCTTTACACCATCGGTCGGATTGGCGTCAGCGGCGCGCTCTATCAGGCGATGGAGTTCGCCGGGCCGGCGGTGGAGGGGCTTTCCATGGCCGGTCGGTTCACCATGGCCAATATGGCCATCGAGGCCGGGGCGAAGGCTGGTCTCTTCGCCGTGGACGAGGTGACCCGGGCTTATGTGGATGGCCGCGCCACTCGCCCCTACCGCGTCTATCAGGCTGATGCCGATGCCGCCTGCGCCCAGGTCATCGAGATTGACGTCAGTCAGATCGAGCCGCAGGTGGCCTTTCCCCATCTGCCGGAGAACACCCGCCCGGTGAGTCAGGCTAACGGGTTGCCCATTGACCAGGTGGTCATCGGTTCTTGCACCAACGGTCGCCTGGAGGACTTGCGCGTCGCTGCTCAGGTGTTGCGCGGTCGCCGGGTGCATCCCGATGTGCGCTGCATCATCATCCCCGGCAGCCAGCAGGTCTACCTGGACGCCCTGCGCGAGGGGCTGGTGGAAGTCTTTATCGAGGCCGGGGCGGCGGTCAGTACCCCGACCTGTGGCCCCTGTCTGGGGGGGCACATGGGCGTGCTGGCGGCTGGTGAGCGGGCGGTGAGCACCACCAACCGCAACTTCCGCGGGCGCATGGGCCATCCCGAGAGCGAGGTCTACCTGGCCGGGCCGGCCGTGGCGGCGGCGAGCGCGGTGGCGGGAAGAATCGTACACCCATGTGACTTGTGAATCGAGTATCATGTTTCATGGGGCTGGCGTGGAACGTGAAGCGTGAAACGTGAAACGTGAGGCGTGAGAACACTGAGGCACAATATGACAATCGAAGGCGTGGTATGGAAATACGGAGATAACGTGGACACCGATGTCATCATCCCGGCTCGCTATCTGAACGTGTCCACGGCGGAGGAGTTGGCGCGCCATTGCATGGAGGATATTGACCCCGGTTTCGCTGGGACGGTGCAGCCTGGGGATGTGGTCGTCGCCGGGGAGAACTTCGGCTGCGGGTCGTCACGAGAGCATGCGCCGCTGGCCCTCAAAGGCGCTGGCGTGAGCTGTGTGGTGGCCCGCAGCTTCGCCCGCATCTTTTACCGCAACGCCATCAACGTCGGCCTGCCGATTCTGGAGTGCCCGGCGGCGGTGGAGGGCACCGAGAGCGGTCACCACCTGGAGATAGACCTGGCGGCGGGCCGCATACGCAATCTGACCACCGGCCGGGTCTATCAGGCCGAACCTTACCCGCCCTTCATGATGGCGATCATCGAGGCTGGCGGTTTGGTGCCGTACACACGGCGGCGCTTGGAGGTCGAAAAACGCGAAACGTGAAGTAAGGAGCAAATCCCTTGACGAAACAAACCTCTTGTCGAATCGCTGTCCTGCCCGGCGACGGTATCGGCGTCGAGGTCATCGCCGAGGTGGAGAAGGTGTTGCAGGCTGTCGGCGAGCGCTTCGGGCATCAGTTCGTGCTGGAGCGGGCCCTGGTTGGCGGGGCGGCCATGGACGCCACCGGCGAGCCGCTGCCGGAGTCCACTTTGGCCCTGTGCCGGTCATCTGATGCGGTTCTCTTTGGCGCGGTAGGCAATCCCAAATACGATGACCCCCGGGCCAAAGTGCGTCCGGAGCAGGCCTTGCTGGGTCTGCGCAAAAATCTGGGCCTGTTCGCCAATCTGCGCCCGGTGTGGGTGCACCCGGCGTTGGCGGACATCTCCCCGCTGCGCCCGGAACTGGTGCGCGGCGTAGACCTGGTGGTCGTGCGCGAACTCACCGGTGGCATTTACTTCGGTCAACCGCGGGTGGAGGGGAGCGAGCGGGCTGTGGATACGATGGCCTACACCCGTGCCGAGGTAGAGCGCATCGCCCACGTCGCTTTTCGCCTGGCACGCGGACGACGACGCAAAGTCACCTCGGTGGACAAGGCCAATGTGCTGGCCTGCTCCCGCCTCTGGCGCTCCGTCGTTACGGAGGTGGCGCGGGAGTACCCCGACGTGCAACTGGAGCACCTCCTGGTGGACGCGGCGACCATGCATCTGATCAAGCGCCCGCGCGACTTTGACGTCCTGCTCACCGGCAACATGTTCGGCGACATCCTGAGTGACGAGACCTCGGTGCTGACCGGCTCCATGGGCATGCTTCCCTCGGCTTCGCTCGGGACGAGTCCCTCGGCCTCCTTGGGCGAGGGAAGCTTCGGCCTCTACGAGCCCATCCACGGCTCTGCGCCGGACATCGCCGGGAAGGGCATCGCCAACCCGCTGGCGGCTATCCTCAGCGTGGCCATGCTCCTGCGTCACTCGCTGGCGATGGAAGCGGAGGCGCGGGCGGTGGAGGCCGCCGTTGCCGCCGTCCTCGATGCCGGTCATCGTACGCCTGACATCGCCGCCCCTGGTCAACCGACGGTGACCACGCAGCAGATGGGCGCTCTCGTCGTGGAAGCGCTAGGAGTAGGACGGGCTTGAGCCTGTCCTGCTCCCGCTTGAGGGAAACAATCCACCTGTGCGATTAGACGCTGGGCAGCGCTGGTCGCGCTTTCCATAGGGCGAGGCCTGAAACCTGTCAGCGAATACGCAACGAATAAACGAATCTGGTGGT
>JANLFX010000017.1:0-33653 GCA_024653325.1 Anaerolineae bacterium | reverse complement strand
TCTGCATTCGTTTATTCGTTTCCCATTCGTTGACAGTGAGCCGCGCTTTCCATAGCGCGAAAGCGCGAAGCCTGAAACCTGTCAGCGAATACGCGACGAATAAACGAATCTGGTGGTCTGCATTCGTTTATTCGTTTCCCATTCGTTGACAGTGAGCCGCGCTTTCCATAGGGCGAGGCCCTTTGTATAGCCTGTGCGCGGTATGGAAACCGCGCCTACATCTGTCCTGCTCCCGCTTGAGGGAAAACAATCACATACATCAAAAGGAGACATTGCCATGCAGAAATCAGACAAAATTTGGTTTGACGGCCAACTTGTTCCATGGGATCAGGCGACGGTACACGTGGCCGCCCACGCTCTACACTACGGTTCCAGCGTTTTTGAGGGCATTCGCGCCTACGAATTGCCCGACGGTCCGGCGGTGTTCTGCCTGGAAGAGCACCTCGATCGGCTTTGGTCCTCTTGCAAAATCTACCGCATGGAGGTCCCTTACACCCGCCAGGCGATCCGTCAGGCGATTCTGGACACCATCCGTGCCAATGGCCATAAGTCCTGTTACATCCGGCCTATCGTCTTTCGGGGATGTGGCACCTTCAGCCTGGATGCCCGCTCCTGTCCAACGCACGTGAGCATCCTCACCATCGAGATGGGCAAGTACCTGGGACCCGATGCTTTGGACAAGGGGGTGGATGTGGGCGTGAGCTCATGGCGGCGCATGGCTCCCAGCACCTATCCTGCCGCGGCCAAGATCGGCGGACAGTATATCAACTCGCAGTTTATCGCCATGGAGGTCGCCAATCACGGTTACACGGAAGGCATCGCTCTTGACATCAACGGCTATGTGAGCGAGGGCAGCGGTGAGAACGTCTTCCTGGTGCGGGGCGGGCGACTGCTTACCCCTCCGCTGGCCGGCTCCATTCTCGATGGGATTACCCGGCGTTGTGTCATCACTCTGGCCGGCGAACTGGGCCTGGAGGTGCGCGAGGAGCCTATCCCCCGCGAGCTTCTCTACATAGCCGATGAGGTGTTCTTCACCGGCACCGCGGCGGAGATCACCCCCATCCGCTCGGTGGATGGCATCGTCGTAGGCAACGGTCAGCGGGGGCCGGTGACGATCCGGCTCATGGAGGCGTTTTTCGACATTGTAGAGGGCCGCGTTCCCGACCGCCACCACTGGCTCACGCCGGTCAACGGCTGATTGAGGATCGTATGTCAATTCTTCTGTACGACACGACCCTGCGCGATGGTGCTCAGAGGGAGGGTATCTCTTTCTCAGTAGGTGACAAATTAAAGATCGCTCAGCGCCTGGATCAGTTGGGTGTGGCTTACATCGAGGGCGGCTGGCCGGGCTCCAATCCCAAAGACATAGCTTTCTTTGAGCATGTCTCAGAACTGAAGCTGAAGCAGGCTCTGGTGAGCGCCTTTGGCAGCACGCGACGGGCCGATGCGACAGCCGAGGAAGATGCCAATATCCAGGCCCTGATCGCCGCCAACACACCGGTCGTGGCCGTCTTCGGCAAAAGCTGGGACTTGCACATCCATCACGTGCTGGGCACCACTTTGGAAGAGAACCTGCGCATGATCGCCGATAGCGTCCGCTACCTGAAGGCCCAGGGACGGGAGGTGGTCTACGACGCCGAGCACTTCTTCGACGGCTATCGCTCCGATCCAGTCTATGCCATGCGCACCCTGGCCGCCGCTGCCGAGGCTGGCGCTGATGTGCTGGTCCTGTGCGATACCAATGGCGGCTCCCTGCCTTCTACGGTAGCTCGCGTCGTCGCCGAGGTGCGGCGGGCCACGAGTACGCCCCTGGGCATTCACGCCCACAATGATGGTGAGATGGCCGTGGCCAACTCCCTGGTAGCCGTGGAGAACGGCGTCACGCACGTGCAGGGCACCATCAACGGCTACGGTGAGCGGTGCGGCAACGCTAACCTCTGCTCCATCATTCCGGCTCTGATGCTGAAGATGGGCTATAGCTGCATCTCCGATGAACAACTGCGCACGCTGACGGAGACGGCCCGTTACGTCAGCGAACTGGCCAATCTCAGCCTGGACCCCCATTTGCCCTATGTAGGGCAGAGTGCCTTCGCCCACAAAGGGGGAATGCACGTCAACGCCCTGCTCAAGTGCGAGGAGAGCTACCAGCATGTGGACCCGGCTCTGGTCGGCAACCGCCAGCGGGTGGTCGTATCTGAGTTATCCGGCAAGAGTAACATCGCTTACAAAGCGCAGGAATACGGCCTGAAGCTGGTGGGCGGCGCCGAGCAGAGCCGGAAGCTGGTGCAGCGCATCAAGGAGCTGGAAAGCCGGGGATTTCAGTTCGAGGGGGCCGAGGGGTCGGTGGAATTGCTCATCCGTCGGACTCAGCCGGGGTACGAGCCGCCCTTCGAACTGCTGGATTTTCACGTGTTGGTGCGCAACGGTCACGATGGCAACATGGCTGCTGAGGCTTCTGTCAAGGTGAGGGTCGGCGATCAGGTGATGCACACCGCCGCCGATGGCAACGGCCCGGTAAACGCCCTGGACGCCGCTGTGCGCAAGGCACTGCTCCCCTTTTATCCCCGCCTGGCCACTGTCCATCTGACGGACTACAAGGTGCGCATCCTGGATGGTGAGGCCGGCACGGCAGCCCAGACCCGGGTGCTCATTGAATCGGCTGATGAGCATCGCACCTGGAGCACGGTGGGCTGCTCGACCAACATCATCGAGGCCAGTTGGCAGGCCCTGGCCGACAGCCTGGAGTACGCTCTGCTGAACGACCGCTGATCCTTTGTGTCCTTCATGGTCCCCTTAAGGGAGGTGTAGATGCTGCGGTTTCTGACTGCTGGCGAATCTCATGGCCCCTGCCTGCTGGCCATTGTGGAGGGGTTGCCTGCCGGGCTGGAGATAGACGTGGAGGCGATCAATCGCGATCTGGCCCGTCGGCAGGGAGGTTACGGTCGCGGCGGACGGATGCAGATCGAGCGGGATCGGGTGGAGATACTCAGCGGGGTGATCCCGCTGGCCGGCTCAGGACCCCATCCGTGTCGCACGACGGGCGCGCCGGTTGCCTTGCGCATCGAGAACCGGGATTGGGCCAACTGGCGCGACCGCTGGGTGGCGGGCGATCTGCCGCGCCTGAGTGTGCCCCGGCCGGGCCATGCCGACTACGCGGGAATGGTCAAATACGGCCTGGATGACGCCCGGGCGGTGTTGGAGCGGGCCAGCGCGCGGGAGACGACGGCGCGGGTAGCGGTGGGAGCGCTGGTCAAACAACTCCTCGCCGTTTTCGGCGTCACCGTCGGCAGCTACGTGGTGGAGATAGGCGGCGTCGTGGCGGCCATCCCCGACTTGCCCCTGAGCGAGCTCTGGGCCCGGGCCGAGGCCAGCGACGTCCGCTGTCCTGACGAGGAGGCTGCGGCGCGGATGCGGGAAGCTATAGATGCCGCGCGTCAGGTGGGGGATTCCCTCGGCGGCGTCTTCGTCGTTGCCGCCACCGGCGTGCCGGTGGGCCTGGGCAGCTATGTCCACTGGGATCGGCGTCTCGATGCGCGGCTGGCTGCGGCGGTGATGTCCATTCCTGCTATCAAGGGCGTGGAGATTGGTCCCGCTTTTGAGAACGCCCGTCGTCCAGGCACGCAGGTGCATGATGAGTTTGAGCGAGTCAGCGAGGCAGCGAGTCAGCAGATCAGCAAATCAGCAAATCGGCAAATCGGCAAATCAGCAAATCGGCAAATCCCAGGCGTGACGCGCACGTCAAATCGAGCTGGGGGGATTGAAGGTGGGATGACGAACGGGATGCCGATCGTGGTCCGGGCGGCAATGAAGCCCATCCCAACCACCCTTGCGCCGTTGCGCTCGGTGGATTTGGCGACGGGGGAGCCGGCCACGACCCAGTATCAGCGTTCCGACGTCTGCGCCGTGCCCGCTGCCTCCATCGTCGGCGAGGCCATGGTGGCCTGGGTGCTGGCCGACGCGCTGGTTGAGAAGCGTGGCGGCGACAGTCTGGAGGAGATGGTGAGGTGTCCAACGTCGTCCTGACCGGATTCATGGGTACGGGCAAAACCGCCATTGGGCGAGAGGTAGCCCGCAGATTGGGACGTCCCTTCGTGGACATGGATGCGGAAATCGAGGCGCGGGCGGGCAAGTCCATTCCGCGCATCTTCGCCGAGGACGGAGAAACTGCGTTCCGGGAGATAGAGTCTGCTCTGTGTCGGGAACTGAGCACCCGGCAGGGGCTGGTGATCGCCACTGGCGGCGGAGCCCTGGTCAATCCGCACAATCGGGCCTTGATGATGGAGAGCGGCGTCGTCATCTGCCTGACCTGCGACGCGGACGAGATTCTACGGCGAGTGAGCTGCTCCGACAAAGCCGACAGGCCTCTGCTCAATGTACCTGACCCCCGCGCCGAAATCGAGCGGCTGCTGGAGGTGCGCCGCCAGGCATATCAGGCCATCCCCTGGCAGGTTGATACCAGCAAGCTCTCGATTGAAGAGGCCGCTGAGCGGGTGGTGGAGATTGCCGGGGTCATCACCTTGCCCGTGCGCTACCCCGGCGGCGAATACGAGATACACATCGGTGATGGGTTGCTGTCCCACGTGGGAGGGGCTCTGCGGGCGGCAGGCGTGCCCGAGGGCAGTCGCGTGGCCATGGTCTCCAATCCCGTCGTCGCCCCGCTTTACGGACCTCAGGTGGAGACGGCTCTACGAAAGGCGGGATTGCAACCCTTCTCCTGCTCCATCCCCGATGGCGAACAGCACAAGACGCTATCCACTGTCGCGACTCTCTACGAGCAGTTTCTCGCTGGCGGGTTGGACCGCAGCGGTACGGTGTTGGCGCTGGGGGGCGGCGTGACCGGCGACGTGGCGGGTTTTGCGGCGGCTACTTTCATGCGCGGTGTCCGTTTCGTCCAGGTGCCCACCACGCTGCTGGCGATGGTGGATGCCAGTGTGGGCGGGAAAACGGGAGTGGACCTGCCCCAGGGTAAGAATCTGGTCGGCGCGTTCAAGCAGCCGCTCCTGGTGCTCATTGACCCCGCTGTGCTGACCACACTGCCCGTGGAGGAGTTCCGCTCTGGCCTGGCCGAGGTGATCAAACACGGCGTCATCGGCGACCCGGACCTTTTCGCCGAGTTGGAGACGGTGCAGCACCATTCGCCCTTAGCGATGAGTGGGGCGCAGATCGCGCGTTCTCTCCGCGTCAAAATCGCCGTGGTCGAAGAGGACCCCTTTGAACAGGGTCGCCGGGCCGTGCTTAACCTGGGTCACACCGTGGCCCACGGCCTGGAGCGGCTGAGCGGGTTCACCCTGCGTCACGGTGAGGCAGTCAGCATGGGGATGGTGGCGGCGGCGCGGATCGCTGCGGAACTGAAGCGAGCTGACCCGGCGCTGGTTGACCGTCTTGAGGCGGCCTTGTCGGCCTGGGGGCTGCCGGTGCGCTGTCCGTCTCTCGATGCCGGCGCTATCTGGAAGGCCATGACCCACGACAAGAAAAGGCGGGGGCGGAGGCTGCGCTGGGTGCTGCCCCACGCCATCGGCCAGGTAGAGCTTGCCGAAGACGTCCCGCCCGAGATCGTCAGGGCGGTGCTGTGCGACATGGGCGCGAGGAGGGAAGGATGACCGACCGTGATTTCAAAATCCTCGTTCTCCACGGTCCTAATCTCAACCTGCTGGGGCGGCGGGAGCCGGAGACATACGGCTCTGTGACCCTGGAGGAGATCAACGCGGCGCTCCGGGCAGCGGCAGACGGGCGCGGCGCGGTACTGCGCATCCTGCAATCCAACCACGAGGGGGCGCTCATTGACGCCCTGCATGAGGCTCTGGATTGGGCGGACGGGGTGCTGATCAATCCAGGGGCTTATACTCACACCAGCCTGGCCCTGCGGGACGCCATTGCCGCTGTGAGGCTACCCACGGTGGAGGTGCATCTCTCGAACATCTATGCCCGCGAGCCATTTCGCCACACATCCCTCATCGCTCCCGTGTGCGTGGGGCAGGTCAGCGGCTTTGGGTGGCGCAGTTACCTTCTGGGGTTGACGGCGCTGTTGGATTACCTGGCGGACCCCCCCGTAAAACGGGCTTGAGCCCGTTTTACGGGCCAAGATGGAACATTCTTTCCCCGAACTGAAACTCTCTGTCAGCATAGCTTTCGGGGAAGCGGGCGGTGAAATCGCGTTCCCTTTTCAACAGGTGATAGTGGCTGCTCTCCATCTGGCTCAGATACTGGAGCATGGCCCGGCCTTTCACATCCTCCGCCCGTCTGGCGCAGGCAGCGTAACAGTCCGCCCAGAACTTCTGCCATCCCATCGCCAGCTCCAGGAGTTCCAGGATGGAGGTGTCATCGCTCAGAGTGATGTCCACTTTGGGGAGCAGAGAGCGAGGGGGAAGGGCCAGCGTCACCTCCGGGAAGTTTTGGACATATATTTCCTCCAGCATGGCGCCATGTTTCTCCTCCTCGCCCTTGAGGAAGAGGAGCTTTTCCTTGAGAGTGGGGTTCGTTATCTTTTGGGCTAGCTCGTCGTAAATCTGAGCCGCTTCGATCTTGGAGCGGATGGCTATGCTCAGAATCTCCAGAAGGGTCAGACCAGGGTCCAGGTTCATCATGGTCCCTGAGGTCTGGTCAACTGCCTGTCCGGCATAGCTCAGAGCTAGCAACAGTGAACCCTCAGTTGCCCGATCCACGTCTACCTGTTCAACTGTATTGCTCCTCATGACAGCTCCTCCTCTTCTCGTTAGTGCGAATAAAATAAAAAGCCTCCCGGTTGGGAGGCTTGTACTCAGCAAGCAGGTGTTAAAAAATTATATCGGATTCCTCCCAACCGCCATTAGCTCCTGAACGAGCAGGAGCCCAACAAGAATAAGGCTAATAATGATGGCGCTGGGGGTCACCGTTAGATGTTGCATATCCTGAAGAATTCCCTCCGCTTGAATTGCGGGTTTGACTGACTAAAAATTATCATAACATATTTGGAAAAATTTGTCAAGCCAGGTCAAGTGGGCTGCCTATTGGCGAATGAATTTGACAAGAACCCCATCCTCAAGTACAATTAACCGCTAATAGAAGACGGGGCGAGTCCTAACCGAAGTTCCTTGCACCCTGAGTCCCAGGCGAGTATTCTCCGGTTGACCATTTAGACCAATCTGGTGGTGCCGATTCTCCGAATGGAGTTGTGCCAATGACGTGCTGGCAGCGTGAAGCCAACCTCACCTATATCTACTATTTCACTTATTTTACCACGTCTGCGGGACGGTTGCTTCACGCTGCAGGAAGGGGAGGAATCAGCGTAGGATAGGCTAAATCCCAGGAATACTGTAAGGACGTGGAGCAACCAGCTCCACGTCCTTTTTTATACCGAATCATTTGAGGAGGGCGAAAAAGGAGGAGAAAGATGGCCTGTTATGGTATTCGTGGCGCTACCACCGTTGATGTCAACGAGGCAGACGCCATCATCGCGGCGACGCGCGAGTTACTGGAGCAGATCGTCGCGGCTAATGGCCTGTCCGTGGAGACCGTGGCCAGCGTTATCTTTACCGCCACGCCGGATCTGGATGCTGCTTATCCGGCACGCGCTGCCCGTGAGATGGGTTGGGTACACGTACCCCTGCTGTGTATGCAAGAGATGTCCGTCACGGGTAGCCTGCCACACTGTATCCGCGTGCTGGTGCTCTGGAACACTGATCTGTCCCCCGAACAGATTCGACACGTGTATCTGGGCAAAGCCCGAGTATTGCGACCTGATCTAGAGGAGAAAGCAATATGACCAGAGTGGCATTTCAGGGTATTGCTGGAGCTTATTCGGAAGAGGCTATCCGCCAGTTCTTCGGCCCAGAAGTGGAGAGCGTTCCCTGCGAGACTTTAGACCAGGTATTCTTCGCCGTGGATAAGGGCGATGCCGATTACGGGATGGTGCCGGTGGAGAATGCCATCGCCGGCTCCGTGATCCGGGCCTATGAATTGCTGATGGAACACGACCTGCGCATCTATGCCGAAACAATCCTGCATGTGCGGCACATGTTGCTCGCCCTGCCCGGTACCCAGCTCTCCGACGTGAAGCGTGTACGGTCGCACCCCCAGGCCTTAGCCCAATGCCAGCGTTATCTGGCGCGTCACGGGCTGGGGCCCGAACCCGCTTTTGATACTGCTGGCAGTGCCCGTGACCTGGCAGCCAACCCGAAAACCGATATCGCGGTGATCGCCGGTGAGCTGGCTGCCGAACTGTACGGCCTGAGCATCATAGATCGGGACATCGAGGACTTCCCCTTTAACTACACCCGCTTTTTCGTCTTGGCGCTGGAGAACCCGCCCCGTGCCCAACGCAATAAGACATCCCTTATCTTTTCCACACCCCATCAACCCGGAGCGCTGTACGAGTGCCTCGGCGAGTTTGCCAAGCGGCGCATTAATCTCACCAAAATTGAGTCACGACCGCGTCTCAACCAGCCCTGGCAATACATTTTTTACCTGGACTTCGAGGGACATTGCCAGGATCAGGAGTGCGAAGCAGCAATAATGGGGCTGCTGCGACGCTCCTCGTTTGTCAAGTTATTGGGTTCTTACCCGGCTGCTACCACTCCCGTGCTCGGCAACGGGGTCAGCAGAATGGGTGGGGGCAATGATAGGAGGTGACCACATGATTGTGATCATGAAACAGGGAGCCACCTGGGCGCAGATTGCCAACGTTACCGCTCGCATCGAGCAACTGGGCTGCCAGGTGCACATCTCGGAAGGCAAGGAACGCACTATCATCGGCATCATCGGCAACGGACGCCCCTTGGACCGCGAGCAGATAGAGCTGATGGAAGGGGTCGAGCGAACAGTGCGCATTCTGCGGCCCTTCAAACTCGCCAGCCGCGATTTTCACCCTCTGGACACCGTTTTCGCGGTCAACGGGGTTCAGATCGGTGGCAAACAACTGGTGGTGATGGCCGGTCCGTGCGCCGTCGAGAGCCGCGAGCAATTGCTGGAAACCGCGCACGCCGTGAAAGAGGCGGGCGCCCACATCCTGCGCGGCGGGGCCTTTAAGCCCCGCACTTCCCCTTATAGCTTCCAGGGATTGGGTGAGGAAGGTCTGAAATTGCTGGCGCAAGCACGTGAGGAAACGGGATTGCCGATCGTCACCGAAGTGGTGGATCCTCAACAGGTGCCGCTGGTCACCACCTACGCCGATATTCTCCAGATTGGCACGCGGAATATGCAGAACTACGCCCTGCTACACGCTGTCGGTGAAGCGCAGCGGCCAGTGTTGCTGAAGCGGGGAATGATGTCCACCGTAGAGGAATTGCTGATGGCCGCCGAGTACATCCTCTCCCATGGCAATGACCGCATCATCTTGTGCGAGCGCGGCATCCGCACTTTTGAGCAGTATACCCGCAACACCCTCGACATCAGTGCCGTGCCTTTGATCAAACAGCTCAGCCACCTGCCGGTCATCGTGGACCCCAGCCACGGAACGGGCAAATGGGAATTGGTGGAGCCGGTCTCGCGGGCAGCGGTGGCCGCTGGGGCCGATGGATTGATCATCGAGGTACATCCGCGTCCCGAGGAGGCTCTCTCCGACGGTGCTCAATCCCTTAAACCGGCCCGGTTCGCCGCGTTGATGCAAGGCCTGCGGCCTGTAGCCGCAGCAGTAGGACGGTCCCTGTGAAGAAACTGGCAGATGCACAGGTGACCATCGTCGGGCTGGGACTGATGGGCAGTTCGTTAGCCGGAGCGCTGCGGGGCCGATGCCGGGCAGTCGTTGGCGTGGGCAGGCGGGCGGAGACGATTGAAGCAGCGCTGGCGCGCGGCCTGATTGACCAGGGCACAACCGACCTGGCAAGCGGCGTGCGTCGGGCAGACGTGGTCGTCCTGGCCACGCCAGTGCGGGTCATTTTACGCCTGCTGAGCGAGATCGGGCCACTTTTGCCCGCCGGATGTCTGCTGATGGACGTAGGCAGCACCAAAGTTCAGATCGTCGCCCGGATGGCGGACCTTCCCAGCCACGTCCAGCCCCTGGGGGGACACCCGATGTGCGGCAAGGAGATCGCGGGGATCGCCGCTGCAGACCCAACTCTCTACCAGGACCATGTCTTCATCCTCACCCCATTACCCCGTACCTCGGAGACGGCGCTGGCGCTGGGCCTCGCCCTGGTCAAAGCCGTCGGCGCACGTCCTCTGCTGCTCGACCCGGAGCGCCACGACCGATTGGTGGCGGCGATCAGCCATTTGCCCTATCTGCTGGCCTGCGCCCTTGTCGGTACGGCGGAGGCCATGGCCTCCGCTGATCCACTGGTGTGGGAGATTGCAGCCAGTGGTTTCCGTGACACCTCTCGCCTGGCCGCCAGTGACGTAACCATGATGCTCGACATCCTGTTGACTAACAAACAGGCCGTGCTGGAGGCGGTGAGTACCTGCACAGCACAATTGTGCCGTCTGGCCCGCCTCATGGAAACCGGTGACGAAGAGGGCCTGCAGACGGTCTTGAGCTCGTTACGCGACAGTCGAGAAGCTCATATCGGGGCAGTAACTCATGAAACGTGAAACGTGGTTCTGTGTTGCGTGTTCCGTTTACGTGACACGCTATACGCACTCTTCACGTCTTCACGTTTCAGTAAAGAAGCTGGAGTCTGGCGTTTTTGTTCGTAGTGACGACTTTAGTCGTCCAGCGCGGGGAAAAAGCGACTAAAGTCGCTACTACGAACCTACATCTTGTGGTTGAGTGATTGGATTTTCCCAAGATGTAGGGGGCTAAAAATTCGCCAGAGTCCAGTAAAGAAGGAGGACTGTAATGACCACGTTAATTATGAAATTCGGTGGCACCTCGGTCGGCAACGCCGACGCCATCGGCCAGGTGGCCGACATTGTGCTGGGATACACCCGGAAGGTGGATCGCCTCGTTGTGGTTGTCTCGGCGATGAGCGGCGTGACCGACGCGCTGATCCGGGGCGCGCTGGCCGCCGCCTCTGGAGACGAGCAGGCTTATCGCGCTATTGTCAATGATTTACGGGCCGGTCACTATCGCGCCGTAAAGGCATTGCTGGACCCCGGTGGTGAGCAAGCCCCACTGCTGACCACGGTGGACAACTACCTGGACGAGTTCTCCGCCTTCTGCCACAGCGTCCACATCCTGGGTGAGGTCACCCCCCGCGCCATGGATGCTATTACCTCGCTGGGCGAGCGCATCAGCGCCCGCATTCTGGCCGCCCTGCTCCGCCAGCGAGGAGTCCACAGCCAGGCCCTGGACGCCACGGAACTGATCATCACCGACAACACATTCCAAAACGCCGCTCCACTGACGGACGTTACCCGGACCCGGGTCTCCGCCCGCTTGAACCCGCTGCTGGATGAAGGCGTCATCCCCGTGGTGACCGGTTTCATCGGAGCCACAGAGCAAGGGGTGACCACCACGCTGGGACGCGGGGGCAGCGACTACAGCGCCGCTATCCTGGGCGATTGCCTGGACGCCGATGAAGTCTGGATCTGGACCGACGTGGATGGGGTAATGACCGCCGACCCTCGTCTCGTGCCCGACGCGCGGGTGATCCCCGTGCTCTCCTACAGCGAGGTGGGGGAACTGGCCTATTTTGGAGCCAAAGTGCTGCACCCCAAGACCATCCTCCCCATCATCGAACGCAACATCCCCTTGTGGGTGAAGAACACTTTCAATCCCTCTTACCCTGGCACACGCATCACCCGCGAGCCCGAGGCGGCCAATGGCCAGGTCAAGGCGGTCACCGCCATCCAGGGCTTGAGCATGGTCACCGTCGAAGGGCGGGGTATGATAGGCGTGCCCGGCATCGCCGCCCGCACCTTTGCTGCCGTTGCCAGCCAGGGGGCCAGTGTGTTGATGATCTCCCAGGCTTCGTCGGAGCAGTCCATTTGCTTCGTCATCCCCACCAAGACCGCGGCCCCGGTCATCCGCGCTATCGAAGAAGAAATGGCCCTGGAACTGGTCCGACGGGACATAGACCGGGTGTGGGCACTGGATGATGTGGTCATCGTGACCGCCGTGGGCTCGGGCATGCGCGGCACTCCGGGCATCGCCGCCTGCATCTTCGGCGCTTTGGGCCGGGCCAACATCAACGTCATCGCCATCGCCCAAGGCTCATCGGAATGCAGTATCTCCGTGGTCGTCGCCGCCAACGACGCGGTCAACGCGGTACGACAACTCCACAAGGAGGTGATCGCCAATGGCTAGGATTCCCGTCGCTATTCTGGGCGCTACGGGCGCAGTTGGTCAGCGTTTCATCCAACTGCTGGCCGATCATCCCTGGTTCGAGATCGCCGCCCTGGCCGCTTCCGAGCGGAGTGCGGGCCAGCGTTACGCCGAGGCGGTCAGGTGGGTCATCCCCGGCGACCCGCCGCCGACCGTGGCCGAGATGATCATCCAGCCACTGGAACCGGACCTGCCGGCGACAATCGTCTTCTCGGCATTGCCATCCGAGATAGCCCGCCAGGTCGAGCCGACGTTTGCCCGGGCCGGCTATGCCGTCTGTTCCAATGCTTCAGCATACCGGCAGGAACCCTACGTGCCCCTGCTCATCCCCGAAGTCAACGCCGACCATGTGACCATGATCCCCCACCAGCGGGCCAAGTGTGGCTGGCCCGGCCTGATCGTCACCAGCCCCAACTGTACGACGACGGGCATCGTCCTGCCCCTGAAGCCGCTGGATGACGCCTTCGGACTGCGCCGGGTCTTCGCCGTCTCGATGCAAGCCATCTCTGGGGCGGGCTACCCCGGCGTGGCCTCCCTCGACATCCTGGGCAACGTGGTGCCCTACATCGGCGGTGAGGAGGAGAAAATCGAGAACGAGACCCGGCTGCTGTTGGGCCGGATGGAGAACGGAAAACGTATCGCGGCTGACATTGCCATCAGCGCCCAGGCCAACCGCGTGCCGGTGCTGGACGGCCACACCGTCTGTCTTTCAGTGGGTTTCGAGAAAACGCCGAGCGTTGAGGAAGCAGTGGAGGCGCTGGCCGACTTCCGCGGTCCGGAGGTGGTACGCAGGCTGCCCAGCGCGCCAGAGCGCCCTATCCTCGTCCGCCCCGAAGCGGACCGCCCCCAGCCCCGTCGTGACCGGGACGCCATGGGCGGCATGGCCATCACCGTGGGGCGGGTGCGCCCCTGCCCGCTGCTGGACCTGCGCCTGGTCACCGTCTCGCACAACACCCTGCGCGGCGCGGCCAGCGGGGCCATCATGAATGCCGAGTTGTTGGTCGCTGCCGGATATGTCGAATGACGTTTTCACACTTCACGTTTCACGCTTCATAAAGGGGAGAAACCGCCATGAAAATCTATGGCCGCACATCCGTCTATGAATTCCTGGGCGATCTGGTCGTCTACCGCAACCTGGTGCCAGCCGATCCCCGGCTTCCGCCGCTGGCGGAGATTCGCCCACAGATAGGGCTGCCCCAGGGGGTGATCCCCCGCAAAAGTGCGCCAGAGTATGCTCAGGTCATCGTCCACCTGCTGCGCCAGGCGCGGGCGCTGGATGCGCCTGGCACGCCTATCGAGCGGCTGATCTACCTGGGCGACACCAGGTTGAATGACGGCACGGCCTTCACCAACATCTGCCGCGCTGGCGACTGGCCCGGCCTGGCCTTCATCGGAACGGAGAAGCCAGAGCCGGCGCAGGTGGAAATCGTCCGGCAAGAGGTGGGCACTCTCTATCTGGCCAATCGCTGGGCCGCCCTCGCCGATTTCGAGCGCTTCTGTCGGGAGCAGGGCTGTCCGCCGGACGAGCGGACGGCGGTGATCGTGGATTTGGATAAGACGGCCCTCGGAGCGCGGGGACGTAACGATCATACCATTGACCAGGCCCGGGTGGAAGCCGTGCGTCGTACCGTGGGCGGCCTGCTGGGAGATGACTTCAACCCTCAGAGCTTCCAGGTGGCCTACGATCGCCTCAATCAGCCCGAGTTCCACCCCTTCACCGCCGACAACCAGGATTATCTGGCTTACATCTGCCTGATTCTGGGCAGCGGTCTCTATTCTCTGAAGCCCCTGGTGGAGGAAGTGCGCGCCGGACGGATGAGAAGCTTCGCACAGTTCATCGCCGAGGTGGAAAGCCGCGCCGACGAGCTGCCAACTCACCTGCGCCACATCCACAGCAGCGTGTACGCTCTCGCCCAACAAGGCGATCCCACCCCCTTCAAAGCCTTCCGCTACAACGAGTACCAGACCACCGTGGGGCGGATGGGCTACCTGGAGGACAGTACCCCGGTCGAGAGACTGCTGCGGGAGGAAATCGTCATCACCCAGGAGGTGCGGGGGATAGCGCTGCACTGGCAAGAACAGGGAGCGTTGCTTTTCGGCCTTTCGGATAAGCCCGATGAGGCCTCCGTCCCGACGGACGACCTGGCCTCCCAGGGCTATCAGGCCATCCACCGCACTGAGACTCACGCTGTGGGAGGTTGAGCGATGTCTTACCATTGCTGGTTCGAATGCATTCGCGGCTGTGGCCGCCGCTATTCCATCTACGATGTCGTCTACCGTTGTGAGGACTGCGGAGGCCTGCTGGATGTGGAACACGACCTTGAGGCGCTGAAGGATCGTAGCCCCGCTGAATGGAAGCAGCTCTTCGAGCAACGAACCCGGACTAATCAGTGGCCCTACGGCAGCGGGGTGTGGGGCAAGAAGGAGTGGGTCTGCCCCCAGGTGGAGAACGAGAACGTCGTCTCCATGTACGAAGGTCACACCAACTGCTTCTGGGCCGAGCGGCTGGGCAAAGAGATCGGCGTGCCGGACCTGTGGGTCAAGTTGTGCGGTAACAGCCACACCGGTTCGTTCAAAGACCTGGGAATGACGGTGCTGGTCTCGGTGGTGAAGCAGATGATGGCCGACGGCAAACCCATCCGCGCCGTAGCCTGCGCCTCCACCGGGGACACATCAGCGGCGCTGGCTGCCTACGCTGCCGCGGCCGGCATCCCCGCCGTCATCTTGCTGCCTCGGGGCAAGGTCTCCACCGCGCAACTGGTGCAACCCATCGCCAACGGCGCTCTGGTGCTGGCCCTCGACACCGACTTCGACGGCTGTATGCGCATCGTGCAAGAACTCACCACCGACCCCACCATCTACTTGGCCAACTCGATGAATTCGCTGCGCATGGAGGGGCAAAAGACGGTGGGTATCGAAATCGTCCAGCAATTCGATTGGGAAGTGCCCGACTGGATCATCATCCCGGTCGGCAACCTGGGCAACGTCAGTGCCCTGGGCAAGGGGCTGCTGATGATGCGGGAACTGGGACTGATTGACAAATTGCCGCGCATCGCCTGCGCCCAGGCGGAACGGGCCAATCCGCTCTACCTGAGCTATCTGACCGGTTTCCAGGAATACCGACCAGTCAAGGCGCAGAAGACGCTGGCCAGCGCCATCCAGATCGGCGATCCGGTCAGCTATGAGCGGGCGGTGAAGGTCCTGCGGGCCTTTGAGGGCATCGTCGAGCAGGCCAGCGAGGACGAACTGGCCAACGCCGCGGCCCGCGCCGACCGCACGGGTATGTACTGCTGCCCGCACACCGGTGTCGCCCTGGCGGTGCTTTTCAAGCTGGTCGAACGCGGCCAGATCAAGCCATCCGACCGGGTGGTGGTTATCTCAACCGCCCACGGCCTTAAGTTCACCAACTTCAAGGTCGGCTATCATGATCAAAACCTCGATGAGGTCATCTCCCGACATGCTAACCCGCCGCTGGAGTTGCGCGCCGACTACTCGGCGGTGAGCGAGGCCATTAATCGGGCTTTCGGTTATTGAGCGAAAGGTATCGGAAAAACCTATGCCCCGATTGATCATACGTCCCAATAAACCGTTGCGAGGCCACATCCGCGTTCCCGGCGACAAATCCATCTCCCACCGGGCGTTGCTGCTCGGTGCGCTGGCCCACGGGACAAGCCGGATCAGCGGTTTCCTCCCTTCTGGCGACTGCCTGGCGAGTCTGACCTGTCTGCAGGCTCTGGGTGTTGAGATCACCCACGTTCCCGTTTCTGCTCCGAGGAAAGAAGGAGAACACCCCGCTTTAGTCGTTCACGGGCGCGGGCTCTATGGGCTGCGGGCGCCCAGCGCACCGCTGAACTGCGTCCGCTCCGGCACAACCATGCGCCTGCTGACGGGTATCCTGGCCGGTCAGCCCTTCCAGAGCATCCTTACCGGCGATCCGCAGTTGCTCCGCCGCCCTATGCGCCGCGTCGTCGAGCCGCTCCGCCGCATGGGGGCCGAGATAAGGGACACCGATGGTCATGCTCCCCTCACCATCCGGGGGCAGCAGTTACGCGGCTGCGATCATAGTCTGCCAGTGCCCAGCGCCCAGGTCAAAAGTGCCCTGCTCCTGGCCGGTCTCTACGCCGATGGCCCGACCGTCGTCCGTCAGCCGGGGCCTGCTCGTGACCACACCGAGCGCATGTTGACCGCCATGGGGGCGTCCATTGCTGTGAACGACCTGACCGTTATCCTCTCTCCCTCTTCTCTCCCCCTCTCCCCCCTTTCCATCACCATCCCTGGCGACTTTTCCTCGGCGGCCTTTTTGCTGGTAGCGGCCACGCTGGTGCCCGGCTCCGAGGTCACCGTTGAAAACGTGGGCGTCAATCCTACTCGCACCGGTCTCTTGGACGTGCTGCAGGCAATGGGAGCCGACATCGCCCTGAGCCACGCAGGCGAACAGGGCAACGAACCGGTAGCCGAGGTGACGGTGCGCTCCTCGGAGCTGAGGGGTGTGCAAGTGAGTGGCGATACCGTGGTGCGCATGATTGACGAGTTCCCGGTGCTGGCCGTCGCTGCCACCCAGTCCCACGGCACCACCACCGTGCGCGACGCGGCGGAACTGCGCGTCAAAGAGAGCGACCGCATCGCCACCGTCGTCGCCGAGCTGCGGGCCCTGGGAGCTCGCATCGAGCCACTGCCCGATGGATTCCTCATCGAAGGGCCAACCCCCCTGTACGGCACGGGAGTAGACAGCCACAACGACCATCGTCTGGCCATGGCCCTGGCTGTGGCCGGGCTGATAGCAGAAGGAGAGACGGTGATCGAGAACGCGGAATGCATTGAGGACTCGTTTCCCGGCTTCGCTAGCTTGATGAGAAGCTTAGGAGCTACCTGTGATTAACCGAGACACACAATTGATTGGACTGATCGGCTGGCCGGTGGAACACAGTCTCTCGCCAGCGATGCATAACGCCGCCTTCGCGGCCCTGGAGATGAACTGGCATTACGGCCTGCTGCCTACGCCGCCGGGCGCGGTGCAAGCAACACTGTCCCGGCTGAAAAAGCATGGTTACCGGGGTGCCAACGTCACCGTGCCCCACAAGCAGGCGGTGATACCCCACATGGACGAAATAGCCGACAGTGCGCGGGTCATCGGGGCGGTAAATACCATTGTCATCCAGGAGGGCCGCTTGATCGGCTACAATACCGACGCCGACGGGTTCCTGGCCGCGCTGCGAGAGGCCGGCTTCGAACCGGCCGGCCGACGCGCCCTGGTCTTAGGTGCTGGCGGCGCGGCCCGAGCCGTGGTTTACGCCCTGGCCGGGGCCGGTTGTAGTGTCACCATTTATAACCGCACGGTGCAACGGGCCGCGCAACTGGCCCACCACGTGCAAAAGCAGGGACTGCGTTCTCCCGTCACCTGGGTGCCGATCACCACCACTTTGAGCGATCTGGAGCTGAGCGACTTCGACCTGCTGGTCAACGCGACTTCCGTCGGCATGTGGCCCCAGAGCGATGCCTCTCCCTGGCCAGACTCATTCCCCATGCCCTCCCATTGGACTGTCTACGACCTGGTGTACAATCCAATGGAGACCCGCTTGCTGGCCCAGGCCCGGGCTGCTGGCGCCAGGGCCATCGGCGGGCTGGGGATGCTTATTCATCAGGGCGCGCTGGCTTTCGAGATGTGGACCGGCATGATGGCTTCAATTGAGGTGATGCGCGCCGCCTGCGAGCGAGTGTTAGTGGAGAGGATGGGTCAAGGTGTGACGGGCCACCAGCCTGACCTGGGGTAAAGGGGCAGCCTGGGGTAGCCGACGACATTGCCGTTGGCTATTCGTTTGCCATTTTGCGCATTGTGTGATATATTTGCGTTTGTAAACCATCCACATCCCTCACGACCAGGCATCCTTCATAACCTCAACTTGACCAATGGGCTAAGTTTTTTACCGCAGCCACCAAATCAGGCTGCCACCCGGCATTCCAAAGATGCTGCTCCTGATTGTCATTACGAGTGCAACAAGGTGATTTCCGTATGGGGGAATCGTTCATAGTATGCCACGTAACAATTGGCGCGGTGCGGTCAGCATTCCGCTTCGTTATGTACTCCAAACGCCTCACTATAGATGATACCCTGTACCATTAAAGACTCACAAACAGGCTATTTCTAAAGCAAAAGTCGCGGAGCACGTATGGAGAGGATTAAGGAACACCCCGCGCTCTCCGCGTGCTCTGCGGTGTAGGGGCGCATCATGCTGCACCCTTACTTGCCGGTTTGAGGTGGAGCTTCAATAATTATCACAGGACTGAATAGAAGGGGGTGATTCATGCCAATTCCTCGCATCAAAATTTTCACTTGGGGGGTACACAAATGACTTTGAAAGCAGCGTTCATTTTCCTAGCGCCGGAAGTGGACCCGGCGGTTCATCGCGGGCAGGTAAATACACCTGCAGTCGAGTTGACAGTGGTGGCGGCGCAGAATTATGCCCAGGCCGAGCAGGTAGCCCAGGGCTTGGTAGCAGAAGGGATCGCAGCCATCGAGTTGTGCGGCGGCTTTGGACATGAAGGTGCCGCCCGCATTGCCCGAGCGGTCAAGGGCAAGGCCGCCGTTGGCGTAGTCCGCTTCGATAGCCACCCTGGTCTGGGTGGCAAGAGCGGAGACGAGCTTTTCTAAGGGAGAAAGGGGGCAAACTATGGCTGAGATTACCAAAGACAAGCTGCTCTGGATCTATGAACGCATGCGGCTCATCCGCGAGTTCGAGGACCGGGCAGCCGAATTATTCGCGGCCGGCCAGATTCCTGGCTTTGTGCACCTGTATGCCGGCGAGGAAGCCATCGCCGTCGGGGTGTGCGCCTGGCTGACCGACCGAGATTTCATCACCTCGACGCACCGGGGCCACGGTCACTGCATCGCCAAAGGTGTTGACGTCAAGGCGATGATGGCCGAGCTGTACGGGAAAAAGACTGGCGCGTGTAAGGGCAAGGGTGGCTCGATGCACATCGCGGACGTGGATAAGGGCATGTTGGGCGCAAACGGGATCGTCGGCGCGGGTGGCCCGTTGGCCTGCGGCGCGGGCCTGACGGCCAAAATCAAGGGCACCGACCAGGTGACGGCGTGCTTCTTTGGCGATGGCGCGGCCGAGCAAGGCACGATGCATGAGTCTATGAACCTGGCATCCATCTGGAAGCTGCCGGTGATCTTCGTCTGCGAAAACAACGGCTACGCCCAGACCACACCGTCGCGCTATCACTGTGCTGCTGAGGACATTGCCGACCGGGCGACGGCCTACAACATGCCAGGCTTTAGCGTGGACGGCACCGATGTGTTCGCCGTCTACGAAGCCGCTGGCGAAGCCATCGCGCGAGCACGGCGCGGCGAAGGGCCAACACTCATTGAGTGCAAGGCCTTCCGCTACTATGGTCACTTCCAGGGCGATAATCTGAGCTACTATACGGAAGAGGAAAAGGCCGAGCAGAAGGCGCGCGACCCGATTAACAAGTTCATCCAGCGCGTGCTCGACCGTAATCTGTTGACCAAAGCCGAATTGGCCGAAATTGACGCGCGCGCCAAAAAGGCCATTGACGAGGCCGTTAAATTCGCCGAGCAATCGCCCTATCCGGTCTTGGATGAGATCCTGACCGACGTATATGTGAGCTATTAGGAGGTTTTGCCATGGCTACCCGGACAATTACCTATCGTGAAGCGATTAACGAGGCGATTCGGTTAGAAATGCGTCGAGACCCCACTGTGATCCTGATGGGCGAGGACGTGGCCGGTGGCGCGTCTACTCATCTGGAGGAAAAGGGCGAGGAAGCGTGGGGTGGTGACCTGGGCGTCACCCGGGGCCTTGTTCAGGAGTTTGGCCGCTCGCGCGTGCGTGACACACCCATCAGTGAATCGGCGTTCATCGGCGCAGCGGTTGGTGCGGCCTCTACCGGCTTGCGCCCCATCGCCGAATTGATGTTCGTAGACTTTTTCGGCGTGTGCATGGATCAGATCTTCAACCAAGGTGGCAAGATGCGCTACATGTTCGGCGGCAAGGCCAAAGTGCCAGTGGTGATCCGCACTTTGTACGGTGCGGGATTCCGCGCTGCCGCCCAACACTCGGCAGTCTTGTATTCCGTTTTTACGCACATGCCGGGCCTCAAGGTGGTCACGCCATCTACCCCGTACAATGCCAAGGGCTTGCTCACGGCAGCCATCCGCGACGATGATCCTGTAATCTACTTTGAGCACCTCGTGTTGCTCGACACGTCCGGTCCGGTGCCGGAAGAAAGCTACGTCGTTCCGCTCGGCAAGGCCGAAATCGCCCGCCCCGGCAAGGACGTGACCGTGGTCGCCATCGGCCGCATGAGGCTGTTTGCCATGCAAGCAGCGGAAGAGCTGGCTAAGGAAGGCATTGACGTCGAGGTGGTTGACCCACAAACGCTCTCGCCGCTGGATGAGAGTACCATCCTTGAGTCGGTCAAGAAGACACATCGGTTGGTGGTCGTGGACGAGGACAACCCGCGCTGCAGCGTCGCCAATGACATTATCTCGCTGGCCGCGCAGCAGGCGTTGGCTTACCTGGATGCTGCACCTCAGGCCGTCACTGCGCCACACACGCCGGTGCCATTCAGCCCGCCGTTGGAGGATGGCTACATCCCCGGACCGGCCAAGATTGCCACCGCAGTCAAAGCGGTTGTCGCATAGTAGTTCAACGTTCAACAGGAGCGCCTTCGTGATGAAGCATAGCAACGTACCCGTGAGGGCGCTCCTGTCTTGAATCGTAGCAGTTACGAGAATTTTCGATCTGTGCGGTTAGGCCGGCAGGCTCTCCATAATTATCAGCGTTTCTTCCACCGCCGAGGCGCAGAGCACGCCGAGAAAATCTGAAAACATCTCTGCGCCCTCGGCGTCTCGGCGGTGAGTAGGAGTTTAACCGCACAGGTGGAGAATTTTTAAGTGCACCCAGCATAACATTGTCAAGAGGCGTTCTATGTCTTGTGTGGGAATCATCGCCAATCCGGCATCCGGCAAGGACATCCGTCGCCTGGTCGCCCACGCATCAGTGTTTGATAACAACGAAAAAGTCAACATCTTGCAACGGGTGCTGTTGGCCCTTGACGCTATTGGCGTTGAACAAGTGAGCATCATGCCGGATTACTATAGTATTGGGGAAAGGGCGCTGGATGGGCTTAGATTGTCCTCGCTGCGCGCCGAGATCCTGACTATGCCAATGACGTCTACCGATAAAGATTCGACTACAGCGGCAAGACTCTTGTGCGAGATGGACGCCGCCAGTATCATTGTCTTGGGCGGCGATGGCACCAACCGCGTGGTGGCAAAAGGTTGCGGTGACGTCCCCATCGTCCCGATCTCCACTGGTACCAATAATGTTTTTCCCGTGATGGTTGAAAGTACCGTGGCCGGCCTGGCCGCCGGGCTGATTGCGTTGGACGCGGTGGATGTGGAAGCTGTGACCTATCGAGCCAAGTGTCTGGAGGTGTGTATTGACGGTAAGCTGGCAGACATCGCCTTGATAGACGTGGTGACCAGCAGCGATCTGTGGATCGGCACGCGGGCCCTTTGGGATCCCAGCCACATTCTGGAGGTTGTGCTGGCACGCGCCGAACCGGGCAGTATCGGCCTGTCGTCGGTTGGCAGTTGTCTGCAAGCATTGGGCGTGCGGGATGGACATGGGATGTACCTGGCATTTGGCCCTGGCGGTATACAGGTGCTCGCGCCCATAGGACCGGGATTGGTCAGGCGGGTCTCCATTCGGGAACACCGTCTGGTGCCTGTGGGGGGCGAGGTGACATTGAGTTCCGATCCCTACACTATCGCCCTGGATGGCGAGCGGTACATCGAGGTCTACGGTACCCGGACGATCACCGTCCGGCTGACGAGAAATGGCCCCCGCGTCGTGGACATTGCCCGTTGTATGGAAGAAGCCACCCGCTGCGGGGTCTTTCAGCGGCTTGGCAATTTGGAGGGGGACTGAGCTATGGCAGCCAAGATTATCATGCCCAAACTTGGCATGGCGATGAGCGAGGGCATCGTCGCCAAGTGGAATAAGGGTGACGGCGACCCGGTGGAAAAGGGCGAAGAAATCGCCGTCATCATGAGTAAAAAGATCACTTACAAACTGACAGCCCCAGAGTCAGGCATTCTGCGGATTGTAGTCCGAGAAAAAGAAACGCGACCTGTAGGTGCGACTCTGGCCTTCATTACTGCGCCGGGTGAGGCTATCCCGGAAGTCGAGCAGGTCGCTGGGCTACCTCCTGGGGTGGCCGTAACCACTATAGCCGCGCCCGCACCCGCGTCTACCGCGGCCGCTCCGGCCCCAACCGGTTTTGTGCCGGCTTCACCTGCCGCCCGTCGCCTGGCGAAGGAGAAAGGCATTGACCTGGCCCAGGTGAAAGGTACTGGCGCCGATGGCATGGTGACCGAGGCTGATGTGATGCGCTTTGTCGAGGAAGGCGCTCGCGCCGCCGAACCGCTGGCGACTTCAGCGGCTCGCAGGCTGGCTGAGCAACGCGGCCTGAAGCTGGCCGAGATCCCCGGCACAGGCATCGGGGGGCGGATCACCGAACAAGATGTGTTGGCCTTTGAAGCGCGAGCCCAGGCCCCAGTGCCAGCCGCCCCGCCGGGCGCAGCTCGCGTTGTCCCGTTCGTCGGGATGCGCCAGGCCATCGCCGAGCACATGGTCGAGAGCCTGCATAGCATGGCGCAACTGACCATGATGATGGAAGTGGATGTCACCGAACTGGTCAAACTGCGCGAGCAGATCAAGGCCGATTTTGAGGTGACGTACACCGATTTGCTGGTCAGGGCAGTCGCCAAGACGCTCAAGAATCACCCGAGGCTGAATGCGACCCTCATCGGCGACGAGATTCACCAGCTCGAATCCATCCACATTGGCGTTGCCGTGGCGCTGCCAGACGGGTTGATCGTCCCCGTCGTGCGCGACGCTGACAGGCGAACGTTGCAGGAGATTGCCCAGGAAGTGCGACGGCTGGCGCAGGGAGCGCGCGATGGCACGCTGACGGTGGATGAAGTAACGGGCAGTACTTTCACCATCACCAACCTGGGTAGCTATGGTGTTGATGGCTTTACACCCATTATCAACGCGCCAGAGGCCGCGATCTTGGGCGTCGGCCGCATCGCCGAGCGAGTGGTTGTCTACGATGACCAGATCGCCCGGCGGAAGATGATGGTGCTCAGCCTGACCATAGACCATCGCCTGGTTGACGGCGCGCCGGGCGCTGAGTTTATGCGCTCGCTCAAAGAGCTGCTGGAGAACCCGTACCGGCTCCTGGTTTGAGGTGAGGATTGCCATGCACAAACGGTTCATCGTTGAAATCGGGATGGGCACTGACCTGCACGGGCAGGACGTGACCAAGGCCAGCCGCCGGGCGGTGCGAGATGCCATCTCGCGCAGTTGTCTGTGCGGCTTGCAGGAAATTGTGGCTCTGCCGCGCCTGGACGATATGATCGTCGAGGTCAAGATCGCCACCCCCTTGCCCGATCAGGTAGATCAGGCCGCTGTCCTATCCGAAATACCCTTTGGACGTAAAAGCATTCAAGTTGTTGAAGGTGGCCTGGCCGTGCCGACGCTCGTGATCGAGCAACTTGGGGATAAGAACGCAGACGCCGTTGTGGCTCTGGCGGCCATCACCGTATCCGTGGACGTGTAATCAGGAAGCTTAAGCATCATGGATGCCATTCGCCTGCTCGACCTGGGGCTTGTTCCACCGATCCGGTCGCAAACGATCTACCATGCTGTCGCTTATGCGCTGGACACGAACACGCCCGACACAATCATCCTGGTCGCGCCGAGCGAGCCATATATCTGTATTGGCTTTCATCAAGAACTTGAGAAAGAAGTAGATGTCGAGTATTGCCGCGCGCACGGCTTGCCGATAGTCCGGCGCGAAGTTGGCGGCGGCGCGGTCTATCTCGACCGGAACCAGGTATTTGCACAGTGGGTCTTTCACCGTGACGCGCTGCCGTACGACGTTAGCGAGCGATTCGCGTTGTACGTGAGGCCGCTGGTCGAGACGTATCACGCGCTGGGTATTCCCGCGAGCTATCGCCCCATCAACGACATTCACGTGCAGGGCAGGAAAATCGGCGGCACGGGCGCCGCGCAGATGGGCCTGGCCCAAGTTGTCGTCGGCTCGCTGATGTTCGACTTTGATTTCGAAACCATGTCTCGCGTGCTCAAGGTCTCGTCGGAAAAAATGCGCGACAAGGTTTTTCAGTCGCTCAACGAGTACATGACGACGATGACGCGCCAGCTCGGATACACCCCCGAACGCGACGCTGTCGTCAAGATTTATCTGGAACAGGTACAGGCCACGCTCGGACGCCGCCTCGTGCGCGGTGAACTGACCGCGAAGGAGCTAATGCTCGCAGAAGAGCTGGATAAGCAATTTGCGACGGACGAGTGGCTGTACCAAAAGGGCGGCTTGCGGCAAGAGGGGGTCAAGATTCACCAGGATGTGCGCGTACTGGAAGTGGCCTCGAAAACGCCGGGGGGCCTTGTTCGCGTGACGGCGCGAGTGCGCGATGGGCGCATTGACGACGTGACGCTCTCCGGTGATTTCACGATGCTGCCCAAGTTCGCGCCGGGTGCCCTCGAACTGGCGTTACGCGGGACGGCGCTGGAAGCAAACGCCGTCCAGGCGCGCATCGAGGAGGTGTATCGCAGTATCGCCGTGCAGTCGCCGGGACTGACGGTCAGCGATTTGACGAACGCCATCATGTTGCTCGCTCAATCGTGAGTTTTTCTCACGCCAAGACGCAAAGTGCGCAAAGAGTTACATTTGGAAGAGCTTGGCGTCCTTGGCGGCTTGGCGTGAGATTTAGAGGAATGATCTCTCGCCAAGACGCAAAGCGCGCAAAGAGTTACATTTGGAAGAACTTGGCGTCCTTGGCGGCTTGGCGTGAGATTTAGAGGAATGATCTCTCGCCAAGACGCAAAGCGCGCAAAGAGTTACATTGGAAGAGCTTGGCGTCCTTGGCGGCTTGGCGTGAGATCCTTTTCGGGAGGTTTTCATGACAGACATCATCGTTATCGGAGGGGGATCGGGTGGCACTGCCGCCGCGACCCGTGCCGCACAGCTTGGCGCACAAGTGACTCTGATCGAACGCACCGACCTGGGCGGTAATTGTGTCAATAACAACTGCATTCCCGTGACCAGCTTGCTGGCGAGCGTCGAGCTGTGCTGGCGCATCAGACAGGCAGCCGATTTGGGTATCCAGGTAGGGCCGGCCTCGCTCAATGTGCCTGGAATGATCGCTCACAAGAATCGCGTCGTCCAGGATTTGCGTGATGGAATAGCGAACCTGTTGCCGACTTTTGGCATTGAAATCGTGACCGGCCAGGCCCGGCTAGTGGATGCCAAGACGGTCGAGGTGGATGGACGGCGCTTGCAGGCAACCCGCGCTGTCATCCTGGCGACCGGGGCGCGTTGGGCACCCTTGCCGCCTGGTGTGCAGGATGTCCTGCGACCCAGCGAGGCGATCAGGCTCGACTCAGTGCCGGACCGACTGCTCATCTGGGGCGGAGGTGTGCCGGACATCGAGTTTGCCACGCTGTATGCTGCGCTGGGCAGCCAGGTGACGCTGGCCGTAGACGGCCCCTATCCGCTGCCTGACGAAGACTATGAAATCGGACAACGGCTCCAGGGCATCTTGCAAGCTCAGGGCATACAGGTGCTGACCAATGTCCATGTCCAGTCGGCAACGCGCGCCAACGGCGGCCTGAACGTCGTCCTGACCGGTTCGAAAGGTGAGACCAGCGTTACAGTGGACAAATTGCTGTGGGCGGGCCGCGTCCCGGCGAGCGATGAGCTGGGGTTAGAGCAGGTGGGTGTCAGGCTGAACAATGGCGCGGTCGTCGTGGATGAGCGGATGCAAACCAGCCTGCCTGGCGTCTATGCCGTGGGCGATCTGACGGGCGGGCGGATGTACTCATCGCTGGCAACCGTTGGAGGACTGATCGCTGCTGAGAACGCGATGGGCCGCCACCGCCGCCTGGATCAGCGCGCGGTGCCGCGCTATGCCTTCTCGATTCCCGAAGTCGCCGCCGTCGGCCTGACCGAAGACGAAGCGACAGACCAGGGCTATGATGTTGAGGTCGCCAACATCGCTTACAACTCTAACTCGCGAGCGATGGGTCTGGGCGAGGTCGAGGGCGGCGTCAAGCTCGTCGCCGAGCGCAAGCTGGGCAAGGTTTTGGGCGTGCACATCGTCGGCCACCGCGCCACCGAGTTGATTGCCGAAGCGACGCTGGGCATCCAGCTCGAAGCCCTGGCCGAGGATTTTGCCTGGGCCATCCGGATTCACCCGACGTTGAGCGAGAGCATGGTGGAAGCTGGGCGGGCGATCTTTGGCCAAGCGCTTTACGTGCCCAAGTTCTGACGTAACACGCAACACGTTTCACGCTTTTAGTTTTACATGCTGCGGATGACACTCGTGATTTCGCAAGCCCCAATTCAACTCGTTCGCCTGGGACGAGTCGCCTACCGTCATGCGTTGCGCCTGATGTACCTTATGGCGGAAGCCCGTCGCCGGGATGATATGGGTGATGCGCTTCTCCTGGTCGAGCATCCGCCGGTGCTGACGATGGGCTGCGCGGGTGGACCCGAAGACCTGCGCGTGTCGCCCGATTATCTGCAACGACTTGGCATCGAGGTGGTGCAAACCGAACGCGGGGGGCGGATGACGTATCACGGCCCCGGCCAACTGGTCGCTTATCCGATCCTCAAGCTCCCCGACGACGATTTGCACGGCTATCTGTGGCGGCTGGAGCAGGTCGTGTTGGAACTCCTGGCCGAGTGGGGCATTGCTGCCGGGCGCGTCGAGCGACACCCCGGCGTCTGGGTTGGGCGCGACAAGATCGCGGCGATAGGCGTGGCCGTGCAGGATCGAGTGACGACGCACGGGTTGGCGCTCAACGTGGCCCCGGACCTGGCACACTTTCAGCTCATCGTGCCTTGCGGTCTGAGTGACCGGGGCGTTACCTCCATGCAAGCCGTCCTTAACCGACCGGTAGAGATGGAGGCGGTCGAACGCAGCTTTGTGTCCGCTTTCAGCCGTGTGTTCGGACGCCAGGTTGCGCCGCGCCAGTCGCCAGGGCCGTGGCTGGTCGCCCCAGCGCCCCAGGAGCAAACAGCCAGCGTTGAGCGATTGATCGCCGATTTGGGCCTGCACACGGTTTGCCAGGAGGCCGCCTGTCCCAATCTCGGCGAGTGTTGGGCGCGCGGCACGGCTACATTCATGCTGCTGGGCAATGTGTGTACGCGCCACTGCCGCTTTTGCAATGTGACGCCCGGCCGCCCGCTGCCGCTCGATCCGCAAGAGCCTTTCCGCGTGGCCGAGGCCGCTGCCCGGCTTGGCTTGAATCACGTGGTCCTCACCTCGGTCACGCGCGATGACCTGCCCGATGGTGGCGCCGGTCAGTTCGCTTTGACCATTCAGGCGATTCGCAGGCGCCTGCCCAGGGCGACAGTTGAAGTGCTCGTGCCCGATTTCGGTGGATCGCTTTCGGCGCTGTCCACGGTGATCGCTGCCCGGCCTGATGTGTTTAATCATAACGTCGAAACTGTCGAGCGACTATCGGCCAGAGTGCGTGCCAGGGCCACTTATCGCCGCTCGCTGGCCGTGTTGGCCTGGGCCAGCCAGCACGGGCTGACCACCAAGTCCGGGTTGATGGTCGGTCTGGGTGAGACCTGTGGCGAAGTAATCGAGACGATGCGCGACCTGCGCCGCGCCGGCTGTGACATTTTGACTATCGGCCAATATCTTCAGCCAACGGGCCGCCAACTGGCGGTAGCCGATTACGTTCATCCCGTCGTCTTTGCCTGGTATCGTGAGGTAGGCCAGTCTCTGGGCTTTCGTCAAGTTTTGGCCGCTCCCCTCGTGCGCAGCTCGTATCATGCGGAAGAAGTATGGGCAGAGAAGGTGATGCCCGGTATGGTCAGTTTGGGGCTGTTGGCAGCTCCTCAAGTAGTTTATACAAAGGAGGTATAAGCGATGGACCTGGGATTGAAAGGAAAGGTAGCGCTGGTCACCGGGGCCAGCCGGGGCATTGGTAAAGCCTGTGCCCAGGTACTGGCCGAAGAAGGCTGCGATGTGGCCATCTGCGCGCGGGGTAAGGAGGCCCTGGAGAAGGCGGCCAAGGAGATCAAAGGCGGGGGGCGGGTCCTCGCCGTCCAGGCCGATGTCACCAAACATGAAGACATCAAAAACATGGTGGACGAGACCGTCAGAAAGTTCGGGCGGGTTGACATCCTGGTGAACAATGCCGGTACGGGCCGGTTGAGCGACCTGATGCAATTGCCCGAAGAAGAGTTCCGTTACAACATGGACTTGATGTTCTTCGGCCTCATCCGGTGCTCCAAGGAAGTCGTCCCTTATATGCGGAAGCAGGGCTGGGGGCGGATCATCAATATCTCCTCGATCTTCGGGAAGCAACCCGGTGGCCTGGTGGACTATGACTCTATCAAAGCAGCCGTGATCATGTTTACCAAGGACCTGGCCAATTATTTGGCGAAAGATAACATCCTGGTGAACGCTGTTTGTCCTGGGCCTATCCACACACCATTGTGGGAGGGGCCTGGACAACTGGGCGAGCAACTGGGCCAGCTCATCGGCATGTCAGGGCCAGAAGCTATTGACTGGTTCGCCAAGCAGAATATCCCCCTGGGACATCACGGCGATCCAGAAGACATCGCCTACATGGTAGCCTTCCTGGCCTCGGAGAAAGCCAAGTTCATCACCGGGCAGGCGATCAATGTAGACGGAGGGATGGTGAAAGCCTTAATTTAGAGGAATAAACGTGCCAGCAACATTCCCAGACATTCCAGTTAATCGTATCACCGATGACCCCATCGAACGTAAGCTGTACTCGCGCGACCTGGCGCCCGTCCCGGCCATCTTGGTCAAGCCGTTTTTTCGCACCCTGCCCGATGCCGTCATCCGGCCTGGCAACGCGGAACAGGTGGCTGAGGTGGTGCGTCAGGCCGCGCGTCAGCGCGTCCCGGTCACCCCTCGCGCCGCGGCCAGCACGAGTTACTATAACACCGTGCCGGTGCGTGGAGGATGGGTGCTCGATGTGAACGACCTGCGTGGCGGAATCGAGTTGGATGCCGCGCGGCAAACCGTTCGGACGTTACCTGCTACTACCTGGTTCGAGTTAGACGATGCCCTGCAACAAAAGGGCTTCGCCGTCAAGTCTTATCCCTCAAGCGCGGTCTCGGCGACCATCGGCGGCTGGGTGAGCATGCAGGGCCACGGCCTGGGCAGTCTCAAGTATGGCGGCGTGGGCGAGCAACTGGTCAGCCTGCAGGTGGCCCTGCCGGATGGCGAACTGCGCACCGTCACCCGCGAAAGCGACCCCCCACTCGACTGGTTCGTCGCCGCCGAAGGCACCCTGGGCGTGATCACCGGGGTCGAACTGACCGTCCGCCCACGCCCGGCCGCCGAGTCCCATCACCTGTTTGCCTTTGATGATTTAAATGCGCTCGGCCAGAGCGTCGCCTGGCTATCTCGCGCTGAACCTCGCCCGTTCACCATCTTTTTCGCCGACAGCGGCTATCTGCGCCTGCTGGCGCGCGGCGGATTCCATATCCCGCTTGACTTGCCGCCATCCCATTTCCCTATCAGTGAGAAAGGCTTGCTCCTGGCGAGCTTCCAGGGCGAAACATCTGAAGTCAACCGCGGCAAAGATGTGCTGACTCGATTGCCAGGGCAAGAGCTGCCGTCTGACCTGGCGCTGGAGGAATGGAACCTGCGGCTGTATCATTTGCGCACTAAACGCGCCGGCCCCTCATTGCTGGCCGCCGAATTGTGGCTGCCGTTGGACAAGTTGGGTCATTATCTCCAGGCAGTCAAAGCATTGGCCGGGCGCAGCCACCTGTTGATCGGCACTTATGGCCTGGCCGTGGCGCCGGATATGGCTCTGGTCATGTCTCTTTATCCGACCGATGAACGCCATACGGTCAAGTACTTGGCGGCAATTGGATTCACCAAGTGGCTGCACGATTTGAGCGCGCGCTGCGGCGGGCGGCCTTACGGCGTCGGGTTGTGGAACTCGGCTTACCTGCCCCGGTTGTTCAGTCCGGCTCAACTGGACGAACTCAAGAAGCGCAAGGCGCGACTCGATCCAACAGGCATTATGAATCCGGGCAAGCTATACCGGGCGTCGTTCCCATTGTGGCCGGTTACGTTTAGCCTGGGCGCTGCGGTGCTTGGCGCGGGGCACGTTATGCTGGGAAGGGAACGGCCATGAGCGATCAAACATTCTTCAAAGGGCTGATGGACGAATCGCTCATCTGCGCCTACTGCGGCTATTGCCGGACCGTGTGTCCCACGTATGTAGAAGTAGGCTGGGAATCGTGCTCGCCGCGCGGCCGCATTCAGCTCATCCGGCTGTTGCTGGCAGGAACGCCACTTTCTGCCGGGCAGATGACGCGGCTTTACCAGTGTACGCTGTGTGGACACTGCGCCCAGGTCTGCTCCACGCGCATTGATTTGCGCCAGTTCTGGCTGGAAGCGCGCGCCCAAACCGTCTCGCGCGAGCTGTCACCCCAGGGATTGGCGACGGCGCGCGATAACGTCGCCAGGACCGGCAACGTGTATGGCTACCAGAACGACGAGCGAGCTGGCTGGGTTGAGTACATGGACGACGCCCCGGCCGATTTGTACCAGCGGGACCAGGCCGAGGTAGTTTACTTTGTCGGTTGCTCATCGTCCTTTTCACCGCGCGCCCAGCGCATCGCCGAGTCGTTCGTCCGTGTGCTCGACGCTGCCCAGGTGAGTTTTACAATCCTGGGTGAAGGTGAAGTGTGCTGCGGCTTCCCGTTGCTGGCTGCCGGTATGCACGACCAGGCGCAGACACTCATCGAGCATAACCTGGAGCGTGTCCGCATGACCGGGGCCAGGACCGTCGTCTTCACTTGCCCGGCCTGCCGGATGATGTGGCTGGAAGAGTATGCTCGCCACTTGCCTGGCATCCGCCTGCTCCACGCCACCGAGTTGCTGGCCGAGTTGATGGCTGCCCGCCCGTTGCCGCTCAAAGACGTGAACCGTGTAGTCACATATCACGACCCGTGCGACCTGGCGCGCAATGGCGGCGTGTACGATGCGCCGCGCCAGGTGCTGGCGGCTATCCCCGGTCTGCAATTTGTCGAGGTGCACGAACGGCGTGAGCGCGGTTTGTGTTGCGGTGGCGGCGGCGATTTGGAGATGGTAGACCCGGCGCTGGCCCAACGCGTGGCCCAACGCACGGCGAGCAAACTGGCGGCCACCGGGGCCCAGGTGATTGCGACCGCGTGTCCGCAGTGCGTGCGGACGCTCGCGCGCGGCACGGAACAAGCTGTTCCCGGCGTCGAAGTAAAAGATCTGGTGGAACTACTGGCGGAAGCTCTGGACATCTAAACTGGAGGGTAGCATGGCTCAAGTTGAGGACATCTATTTGCCGGATGAGCTCTATTATCAACCTGAGGATCATCTGTGGGTACGTGTGGAGGGTACTCAGGCGCGGATTGGGCTTGACGACCAGGCTCAACACTCCGCCGGCAAGGTCAGCGCCGTCCGGCTCAAACCGGCCGGCCGTCCTATCGTCAAAGGAAAGCCATTTGGAACTATGGAAGCGGGCAAGTATGTCGGCCCGCTCAAAGCGCCCATCTCCGGGAAGGTGGTCGAAATCAACGAGGAGGTAATGAGCCAGCCGGGTCTGTTGAACTCGGATCCATACGGGGAGGGCTGGTTAATCCTCATGGAGCCGGAGAACCTGGCGGGCGATCTGGCCGATCTGATTCATGGCGATGCTGTCCAGGCCTGGCTGGAAAAGTCCATCGCCGACTGGCGCCAACGAGGATTGTTGAAAAGCTAACTCGCCGCGTATTTCGCCAAGGATTGCATCTAAGTGTTGTTGGCCTTCAGCGGAAGCCGTGTCGCTGAGGGCGGAATCCTCCGCAGTGGGACAGAGATGCAAGAGGTAAGGCTCCAGGTTCCTTATAAAAGTGGCTGGTACACCATTCTTCTGCCCATTCTGATCTGCCTGGGGGTGTGGGCGGAACTCGCGCTGTTGTTCCCGGCTCTCCTGGGCTGGAATATACCTGACTGGCTGGGGATGCTCCTCTGCCTGGTTGGTTTCATCCCCGGCCTGGCTGCGGCCGTGCTGACCTACGGGCTCCTCCTGCGCCTGGCCGAACTGGGACGGGGGGAACTGGTCCTGGAGGGGGACCGTCTCCGCTGGCGGGAGATGGACTTTGCCCGGCCGTATAAGGTCGCCATCGCGGCCGGCTCCAGCGGCCTGGGGTGGGCCAATGCGACCATCACGCTCTACCCCGGCGGGGAGCAAATCCACCTACCGGGCGCGCGCCGGGAGGATGTCCTTCGCCCCTTCCCTGAACCCTGGTTTGTGGATGAACTGGCCCCTCTGCCCGAAGAAAGGACGTGGGGCTTTGAACTTTCCGCTGAAGACCCCAAAGCCGTCCGCTTCTTCCGCGCCCTGCTGGAGTGTCTCTGGCGCAACCGTGAGAACAACGAGCGCTTCCGCCTCTACCAGAAGTTCCCCTGACACCGCCGCCCCCAGCCGGCCTTCTGCCACGTCCGGCTGATCCGCTGGGACAAGCGCACACCGGAGGATGAGGCCCTGATCGCCGATCTGGAGAGCCAGTTCGTGGACGGCCTGACCGGCTCCGCCGTGCGCGCCACGCCCGACTACCTGGTGGGCTGGGCCTATCGCTCGCCGCGCAGCCTGCTGCTGGACGGTCGGCCCGACTACTACCTGATGCCCCTGGGATGCGTCACCGCCGAGACGTCCATCACGGGCTCGGAGGGCGTCTGCTATCTCTTCGGGGAGGGCGTGGATGAGGACGGCGCTCCCCTGAAACTGACCTTTGACTGGTGTGGAGCGGGGACGGAGGGCTACGAAGAGGAGGGGCGAAATCCGTTGGGACCTGCCGTTTACCGTGCGGCGTTGGGGTCTGTCATGACCACCCCAATGTCCGGAGATTCGGGCCCGGTGTACGAGATTTCCCAGGGGAGCACGAGCATCACGCTGTATCGCGGTGCCGGTTTTGATGAAGTGAAGGGCCTGCCGTTCGGCGAATTGCGTGGAGTGATGCTGTTCCAGCGTGCCAGAAAGCTCACTAACATTGTAGACCTGGTTGACGGCACTTTGATTCACTCGTATGGATTCTCGTCTCGTCCGCCGGATCGTGATCCGGTGGTCTGGCGGTGATGGGGTGGGGGCAGCCGATCCGATTTGACCTTTTGCGCCAGGTTGTGGTACAATAAGCACCAGCCTGAGAGATAGCCCCCATCGTCTAGAGGCCTAGGACACCGCCCTTTCAAGGCGGCGACAGGGATTCGAATTCCCTTGGGGGCATTAAAAGATGACGGCGGGCGACCCCATGAGGGATACCCGCCGTTTTTGTAAGGTTTGGAGGGATGGTTCAGAATGGGTTGACACTTTAGTCGGGCAACATACTGTCAACGAAT
>JANLFX010000179.1 GCA_024653325.1 Anaerolineae bacterium | reverse complement strand
CAGCAGCGGTCGGCCGCTACGGGACAAACCTGCCCCGAAACTGAAACGCACCCCGGCCTCGTCTCCCTTCACCCGCCAGTGGCTTCCCGCTCTAACCTTTCCCGGTTTACTACGACGATTCGGCCTCGCTCACGGCGGATTAAACCCTCAGAGGCGAAATCCCGCAGTGTGCGTCCCACCATTTCCCGCACGGTACCGATGTGGGCGGCAATGTCTTCCTGCGTCCAATGGCGAGACGGTTGAGGGCTGCTGACCTGGTTCAGCAGAAAGCGGGCCAGGCGAGCGCGCACCGGATGCAGGGCCAGGTCCTCCACCATATCGCTCAGGCGGCGCACCTCCGCCGCCAGGCGCTCTAGGACGGCCAGGGCGACTTCATGGTGGTCGTACATGATCTGATGACAGCGTTCGCAGGGGATGGTGTAAAGTGTTACATCGGTCAAAGCATTTACTGTGGCCGGGTTGGGTTTGCCGTCCAGGGCCGGGACCAGGTTGAAGGGCTCGCCGGGGCCGAGGTAAGCCAATATATGTTCGCGCCCTTCGAGCGACGACCGCCAGATGCGAACCACGCCTCGGGCGACGAAGTACACCGCCTGGCAAAGATCACCCTCGGATATGATGGTCTGCCCGGCCTGGAAAGTGCGCTCGCTGACGTAGGAAGCGATTTCCTGCAGAATATTTTCATCAAATCTGGCAAAAAAAGACAGTTTCGCCAGAGCCTGCACTGCTGGAGTCATCAGTACGCCACCGGATAATGCTCAACAGCCGCCGTTGCTAATCTCAGGAATCTGCCTCCATGTTTATCCAGACCTGCCCGTCCTCCACTTTGACCGGAAAAGTTTGCAGGTCTTTCGGCTTGACAAATGCCCGGGTAACGCCTTTGACCAATCCCGGCAGACCCTCAACCCATGCCAGGTTGCGCCCTGTGATTAAGTCAAAGGTGGAGCCGTGCGCTGGGCAAGTCATGACCCTGCTTTCGAGCTTGCCCTTGGCCAGATGGGCGCGCAGATGCGGGCAACGCGCCTGGGTAGCGTAATAGGTCTCGCCCACGCGGGCCAGCAATACGGCTTGATCGCCCACCTGGACCTCTTGCATTGCGCCGTCGGACAGCATTCCCGCTGCACCGAGTTTGATCCAGTTTGCCATCACGTCCCCCTTTTGTCTTCCTGACAGGAGTCTGGCGAATTTTGAGCACCGCTATACATTGTAGGCAGTTGTTTCATTGCCACAAGATGTAGATTCGTAGTAGCGACTTCAGTCGCTCTTTTCCGCCTGCAGACGACTAAAGTCGTCACTACGAGCCCAAAACGCCAGAGTCCAGTTCCTGATTCAAGTCGTCCAGCAAAGCCAGAATTTCCACATTGGATGGGATGTCGCTCATAGACTGCCCATAATGGGCATACCGTATTTTGCCTTTCTTGTCAATGATTATCTGGGCTGGCATGCGTCCCAGTTTGACCAGATTAACCTCCTGGCCGTACAGGTCGGCCACGGTATGGTCGGGGTTGGGCAGGCCGACAAAGGGCATCTGTTCCCTTTCCCAGTACTGCGCGAAGGTCCGCCGATCCTCCGGGCCAACGGCGATGATTTCGGCGTCGCGCTCCACGAACTTTTGGTAGTCCTGGCGCAACTGCGCCATGTGCCGGCGGCAGAATGGTCACCCGAAGCCACGGTTGAAAACCAACAAGACGTGCCTGTTCCCTCGATAATCGGAGAGACGTACTGTCTGGCCCCGCGAGTCTTCCAGGATGAAGTCTGGGGCAGTTGTGTTTAGCTGAGCCTTTTTGGGCATTGTGCCCTCCTCATGTTAAGGTTCTCCAAGCTCTGGTCCAATGGACGAGGTGGGCGGCAAGCTAAAAGCCCGCCGGATCCATCCCTACCCCCGGGCATACAGGCACCCACTCGACGTAACGTCCGAGGGTATTGGCTAGAAAAGGGTCAAGTTTATGACCACCATCGTAGTCGTGCCTCCGGTGGTGGAATGACTTGCTATTTGGGGTGCTTCTCCGCCAGGTATCTGATAAGCAATTCTTGTTCCGTTTGATTGAGTTGGGCGCCCTTGCCTACCATGCGCTCAATTGTCGCTTTCCACTCTTCTGCTGTTTTCCTGGCACTTTCTACCCGTCCCAGGTCGTGGCATTGGGTGCATCGCGCCTGCAGCAGGCCCTGGCTGTCGGGGTTAGGCGGGACCGTGGTTTCCGGCGCGGTGGCTGGAATCATGGTAGCTTGTTTACTCCCACCACAGGCAGCGAAGAACGAGACCAATAACAGTGCCAGAAAAGCGATGGCGAATGTAACAAACAGGCGTTTACCCATCGTGTTCCTCCTTGCGGGTAGCGAGATGTGCATTCACATGTATTCCGCCTGCAATGCTTCTATTTGCTGAGGGTGTAGTTTCTCCAGAGGTTGCTTCACCAGAGGACCGGACTGCAATACGGGCATCCGTTCCTCGTAAGACGGGTAGTCCTCCACCTGGTAAAAGATGCCGATGGGGATGCGCTCTCCCCACTCCAGCGCCCGCTGGAAAGCGGCCGTCCGGTCTGTGGGATCGTATCCCGGTTCCTCTTGCAGCTTGTATACCCGCGGACGGTAGAAATCGTAAGAATTGGCCCGGTTGAAAGTCACGCAGGGTTGGAGCACGTCTACCAAGGCATAGCCCCGGTGCTGGAGAGCGCGGGCGATCATATCTACCAGATGATCTAGGTCACCGGACCAGGAACGGGCCACGAAGGTGGCTCCGGCAGCCAGCACGGCCGCCAAAGGATACACCGGTTCCTCAAGGGCCCCCCAAGGTGAGGTCTTGCTTACCCGACCTTGGTCGCTGGTGGGGGAGTATTGTCCTTTGGTCAGACCGTAGATGCGGTTATCCTGCACGATGTCCACCAGACCGATGTTGCGTCGGGCGGCGTGCATCATGTGACCCAATCCCTCGGCATAAGCGTCGCCGTCACCGTGGGTGCAGATGACTTTCAGGCCGTGGTTGGCCAGTTTGATGCCGGTGGCCACCGGCAGTGTCCTTCCGTGCAAGCTTAAAAAGCCATTGGCGTGGGTGTAATCGGGCAACTTGCTGCCACAACCAATGCCCGAGACCAGCATCACCTGGTGGGGAGCCAGGTCGAGCTGGGCCATAGCTCTTTTCACCGCGTTCCAGATGCCGAAGTTTCCACAACCGGTGCACCAGGTGGGGCGCACCGGGCTGGCAAAATCTCTCACGTTGCTCATCACATTCACCTCACTCGGGATAGTGCGTAAGGCGTAAAAACGTAATTACTCTCTGCGTTTTTTTACGCTCCACGCTTTACTATAGTTTCCGGTAAATTGATTGGCTCATCCGGCGAATTTGTGGCAGAATATG
>JANLFX010000178.1 GCA_024653325.1 Anaerolineae bacterium | reverse complement strand
TGGTCGCCCTGGCCTGGGTGGCCGCAGGCTTCCTCTACGAGATGGGAGTCACGCTGGAATGGCCCGAAGTGGAACTCCTGGCCCGCTTGGGTGGCTGGATGCCCCGACCAGACCGCAAGCCGGGCAAGATTGTCATGACGAGAGGCTTGCGGCGGCTGATGGATATGCTCACCACCAAAGCGTTCTTGGACCATTACATCGCTGAACATGGCTCTCTACCACCTCGCATCGCCGCACTGCTCGGACGAACCACCCCCTCGAATTTATGACCGGATTTCAGATTGTTCCCACTGTTGATCTTCATCGGCGTGGGAGCGATGACTGACTTCGGCCCTCTGCTGGAGAACCCGCGGATGGCCCTGTTGGGCGCGGCAGGGCAGTTCGGGATTTTCGGCACGCTGCTGCTGGCCACCTTCTTCGGGTACACGATCAAGGAATCGGCGTCCATCGGCATCATCGGCTCGGCGGACGGGCCAACCTCGATCTACGTGGCCAGCAAACTGGCTCCGCACATGCTGGGGCCTATCGCCGTGGCCGCGTATTCGTACATGTCCCTGGTGCCGGTCATCCAGCCGCCGGTGATGCGCCTGCTGACCACCCGCAAGCAGCGCCTGATCAAGATGCCCTACACCTCGCGGCCCGTCTCGCGCGTCACGCGCGTCCTGTTCCCCATCGTGGTCACCCTGCTGACCGGCATCCTGGTACCACTGGCCACCCCGCTGATCTCGATGCTGATGTTCGGCAATCTGTTACGCGAGGCATTAGTGGTGGAGCGCCTTTCCAAAGCGGCTCAGAATGAATTGGTGAACGTGGTGACCATATTCCTGGGTTTAGCCATCGGTTCGACAATGGTCGCCGAGCAGTTTCTAACGCTGAAAACTATCGGGATCATTGTCATGGGAGTGGTAGCTTTCGCCCTGGATACAGCTGGTGGGGTGCTGTTCGGCCAGTTGATGCGCATCCTGAGCGGCAACCGCTTCAACCCGCTCATTGGCGCGGCGGGGATTTCTGCTTTTCCCATGTCAGCGCGGGTGGTGCACAAAGTGGCCCAGGAGGAGGACTTTTCCAACTTTTTGTTGATGCACGCCATGGGCGCCAACACGGCCGGACAGATTGGCTCGGTGCTGGCCGGCGGGGTAGTGATGGCCCTGCTGTCTGGCGGCGGTTAATCTCCTGCACAACGCCCCAGCGACGTAAAAGAACCCCCGCCAATGGACGAGGGTTCTTTTAGTGCTTACCTGTGAGCCCGGCGATTACCCTGATCAAACTTTCCTCAATGCGCTCTTGTCCCCACCAGAATACCAGGGCCAGGAGCAGGCAGGCCACGCCGAAAATCACCATCTGCGGCAGAGTCAACTCGGTGACCGCGGAGCCCACCAGATTGGCCACCGCGATACCGGGCAGCCGTCCCACCAGGGCAATGAGCATCAGCTCAACCAGAGGGATAGGCGTCAACCCAGCCAGGAAGCAGGTCACATCGTCAGGCACGAACGGCATCAAAAAGAACACGAGGAAAAACAGAGGGCCCCGGCGGCGGGCATAGCGGTCTATACGGTTCAGCGCGTGGGCACCCACCAAGCGCTCAGCCAGGGGCCGCCCAAAGCAGCGAGTCAGCCCCATGGCCAGGAATGAGCCTCCCATTACTCCGATCATACTGTAAAGCGTGCCCAACAGCGGCCCAAACAGGTAACCGTTGACAGCATCTAGCACCTGACCGGGAATGGGGGCTATCACCACTTGCATGATATGTAAGCTTACGGTCACCAGCGGTGCCCAACGCCCCTGGCGACGAACGAAATCGGCCATACGTTCCCGGTCGCCGAAGAAGGCCAGCAGCGGCCCACGCCAGATTACCAGAACAGCAACGAGCAAAGCCAGAACAATGCACAATCCGGCAATCAACTCAATCCGCTGCCGCTTCACCATTTTGCGTAAACTCCCCCAGGACCAGCCTGCCCCATTACTCATCACTCGTTACCAGCCTGCCGTGGTTCCCGAAGGCCGAAAGCCAACGCCAGGCCCAGACCAGCTCCCGCTGCCGCCAGGGCAAAAAGAACGGTGTACGAAGTGACTTCCAGGATCCATCCACCCACCACCGGATTCAAGAGCAAGAGGCCGGTCAGAGCATTGGACAGCCCCATGTAGGTTGGGTTATCGTGGGGAGGCGCCAATTCCATGACAAAGTTGATAAAGCCGAGCATGATCGAACTGTTCACAAGGCCAACAGTCACAAAGATGCTGGCATAAACCGCGATCAGGAGGGACAACGCCGCCCCTTGCAGGGCCAGAACCTGGGTCAGCAAGGCCAGTAATGGCATGCCTAGGCCCAGAGCTGTGCTGCACAGAATGACCAACCGGCTACCCCATCTTTCCTGGATGTAACCTAATCCCACACCGGCCAGAATACCTCCCAGCACTTGGGCCGAAGTGGCCAGGCCAACAGTCTCCGGAGGCAGCTTCAACACGTTGGTGCCGTAAACCATGTAGAAAGGCGTGGCTATACCGCCCAGGCCGAACAGGAGTCGCACGATGGTCACCTGGCGAAACTGGCGATTGGTGCGCAATACACCCACCAGGCGGCGCAGGAAATTCCCCTCTTCCTTGGGCCCCGATGCCGGCTTTAGAACCGGTTCTCGGAGAAAGTTCAGCGCCAGCCAGGATACCAGCAGAGAAAACCCACATAAAAAGAAGAGCAGGGCATAATTGGTGGGAAATGGTGGCCCATCAGTGCCGAGAATTCTGCCTACCAGCCAGCCTACTCCCACCCCTGCGATTCCCGAGGCAATCTGCGAAGCGCCCACTACTCGCCCACGGCGTTCTGCCGGGACAGATTTACTGAAAACATCGAACCAGGCCACTGCTGCCAGGCCATCGGTACCCATGAAAAGCATCAGTCCCGCGAAAAAAGCCACAAGAATCAACGTTGGCGCACGGCCGCCCACTACGAGCAACATTCCACCCAGGATCCACCACACGGGGCGACCCAGGGCCGCCGGCAGCAGAATGTAGAATTTTTTCCTGGGTTTGTCCGCCAGGTAGTTGGCGGCGATAAGTTGGGGCAACAACCAGCTTCCACTGATCAGAGTAGAAATCAGGCCCACTAACAACGCCGAATCAGTCAGCTCATTGACAAACGAGGGCAGGACAGTGTTGACATTGACGAAGGCCATGGCAGTGCCGAAAGCGATGAAATCTATCACCAGCCAGATCAAATTGTAACGGTAGTACGGATAAGACTCGAGGGATCCTTTCATTGCCGAAAGCTCACGATGATTGCGTGGGAATTGGCTACCCTCCCGCAGGTAGCAAAAACCCACGGGAGGGTGAAAACAAGATAGCCTTGATATTATAACATCAATTCATCCAGGAAGCTAATTCTGGGGCTTCTCCGGGTGCATTTCCTATTGGTTCAAATGACCCCACCGTGGTAGAATATAACTAAAACCA
>JANLFX010000177.1 GCA_024653325.1 Anaerolineae bacterium | reverse complement strand
CTGATGGGCCAGCGAGACAAGTGTCGCTCGCCAGCTTAAGTTTACGGAGATGGTCTCCAGGCCCAATGCAGCAGGCCCTTGTCACCCTTCAAAATCAAGCATTCCTATTCGTTTTCTTCCGCCGGCACTCGGCGCAATAACCCACCAGGTCTAGATGGATCTCCGTGAGTTCAAAATCATATTTCTCGCCCAAATCCCGCAGCAACTGCTCGCTGAAGGGCCACTCGAACTCGACGACCCGGCCGCAGTTCTGGCAGACAAAGTGATGGTGTACTTTTGCGTCCCTCAATTCGTAGTGGTGATGCTCCTCGCCCAGGTGGAGTTCCTCGATCATACCTGCTTCTTTAAGGGTATTGATGGTGCGATAGACAGTAGAAAGACTCAAACGTGGGGCCTGGAGTTTAGCCCGCCGATAGATTTCGTCGGCATCGAGGTGCCCGCCGCCTTCCCGAATGGCTTCCAGGACCAGCATTCGTTGTGAGGTAATGCGTTTCCCGGCCCGACGCAACATTTTCTTGTCAGACTCGTCCATGTTTTTCTCCCTCAAGAGAAATCCTGCTTCCTGCTTTTTGTCCACCTTTCTCAGTCAACGTCCATATCTGCCCTGGTCGGCCCGCCGCGCAGACATTGTTCATCGGACAGCCCGCGCAATGTGCCTCACAGTCCGTGCCCACGCGCTTGAGGTATCCCAACCGCTCCAGGTCTATCAGCATCTGCTCCAACAAACCCTCACTTACGTCCAATTCGCGGCTCAGGTCGGCATAGCTATGTACCCCACCCGCGGCCAATTTATCTAGCAACTTATGCAGCATCGTCTATCTCCCCTGTCCCCCAATCCACCTAACCACCCAACCACCTAACCACCTGATATACCAGTACCCCCGCCCCGAACGATACCACCAACAGCAACGCCACATTGAACAGCGTCCACCGCACCGAGCGTGTTTCCTGCCACATGGCGGCCACCGTCGCCACGCAGGGCACGAACAGCATCTGCACCACCAGGAAAGCCAGCGCCGCAGCCGGAGTAAACGCGGTTCTCACCGCCTCTGCCAACCCGGTTCCTTCGCCATCTGCACCGTAGAGTATGCCCAATGTGGCCAGCGAATTCTCCTTGGCCACGAAGCTGGTCAACAGGGCGACAATCATCCTCCAGCTCATGCCCATCAGCGCGCCCACTGGTTCCAGCAGCCTGCCGAATCGGGCCAGGAAACTGGTTTCCACATAACCATCCGGCCAGTAGGACAATGCCCACACGATCACTGCCATTACCAGAATGAGCGTGCCCGCCTTCTTCAGAAAAGCCAGGCTGTGCTGCCACACCAATAGGCCAATGGTGCGCCAATTGGGGACGTGATAAAGGGGCAGTTCCATGATGAACGCTGCCCTCTCTCCTCGAAGAACAATTTTGTTGATCCCAATGCCCAGCAGGGCTAACACTACCAGGCTCAGGCCGACCAACCCCCAGGAAACCAGGGGGGCTGCCCGACCGAAAAAGATAGGGGTCAAGAACGTGACCACCACCATGCGTGCCGTGCAGGGCACTAGGGGCGCGAGCATGATAGTCAACAGGCGGGCGCGCTGGGACTCGACCACCCGGGTACCCATGATAGCCGGCACGTTGCAACCGAAGCCCAGGAACAACGGCAGGAAGCTCTTGCCGTGCAGACCCATCAGGTGCATGAAACGGTCCATCACGTAGGCCGCGCGGGCCATGTAGCCAATATCCTCCAGGAGGCCCATGGTGGCGAAGAATATTACCAGGATGGGCAGAAAAGTGATCACCATGCCCAAACCACCGATAATGCCATCCACTATCAGTCCGTTAACCCACGCTGGCGCACCGACCAGCAACGCGCTGGCCCAATTGGCAGCCGCGCCTATCACATAAACTTCCAGCAGGTCCTGTAGCGGCGCTCCTACAGTATAAGTCAGCCAGAAAACCGCCCCCAGAATGCCGGCCAGAACCAGCATTCCCCAAAGAGGATGGGTCGCCCAGCGATCCAACCTGTCGGTGCGGGTGATCTGACCGGCTTTGGGACGGGTCACGGCAGCGCGCACCATGCGCCTGATCCAGTCGTAGCGCCCGCCAGCCACGTCAATCACAGCATCCTCATGCGCTTTCAGAATCTCGTGTACTTGCTGCCACACGTCTTCTGGGGTGCAGGCGCGCATCATCTCCGTGATCTCACTGTCACCCTCCAACAGTTTTAGTGCTACCCAGTTCTTTGGATAATCTTCTGGTACGCACGGGCCAATCAGAGCCTCGATTTCTGATAGCACCTCTACGTGATCGGCGCGGATCTCCGGCAGTCGCGGATGATACTCCACCCGTCCGTGGATGACCCCGTCAATCGCCTGCGTCAGCTCGCGGATGCCCTGGTTTTTGGTAGCCACCATCGGAATGACCGGTACTCCCAGTGCTGCTTCCAGCACGTGGGGTTCGATGTGCATTCCCTCTTGTTCGGCCACATCTATCATGTTTAAGGCGACGATCACCGGGGCCGGAAGGGGCAACAGTTCGGCTACCAAGTACAGGCTGCGTTCCAGGATGGCCGCGTCCAACAGGGCGACCACCACGTCTGGCCGCTCCTTGATGATAAAATTGCGGGCAATGACCTCCTCCGGTGAGTTGGCCGATAGACTGTAGGTGCCTGGCAGGTCCACCAGCTTGCACTGGGTGCCGTTGCAGGTAAACGTGCCCGTTTTCTGTTCGATGGTTTTGCCCGGCCAGTTGCCCACATGTTGGTTCATCCCGGTCAACAGGTTGAACACCGTGGACTTACCCACGTTAGGCTGCCCGGCCAGGGCGACGGTTATCGTCTTTGTCGCTGTCATTCAATACTCCAAAACCCAAATCCTAATGAACCAGTTCGGGCATTTGGTCATTGGTCCATTGATCATTGAACTTGGACCCGCACCCTGCTGGCCTCTCCACGCCCCAGGGCGATGCGTGTATCACGGACGCTGACAATCAGCGGGCCGTGGCCGAAATTCTGGATCATCCGCACTTCCGCGCCAGGGGTAAAGCCCAGGGCCGCCAACCGGCCTACAAAACCCCGCCCACCGGTCAGGTCATGCACAATGCCTACATCGCCTGGCTGCAGCAAATTTAACCCTATCAAGTTTTCCTCCTTAACCACCACAGACTGGGCCTCTTGTGTGCATTCGCTCATAGCTCAAAGTCACCTCTACACTGCCGTGATGTTTCTATTTGCTATTGCTAATTATTTGCATTTATAATTATACACCCTTTCGAGTTGCCAGTCAAGTAAATTCGCAACTGTTCAGCCTCAAACGGGGGTGCAGGGGACAGCCCGCCCTCCTTCGACAGAGCCCAGGGCAGGCCTGCCGGGGGCACGGGGGGGCCCCCCACCTCACCTACCCCCAACCCTCTCCCTTTAGCGTTGGGGCCGGTCTCCCGACCGTGCCCGTTCGTAAGACAGGCTTTATGAATTTTAAAAATTTAATCTGTTAGCCTTACCGCGATTGAAATCGCCCCTCGGAGGCACGTTCGTGCCAGCCGTCCGCCTGCGCG
>JANLFX010000176.1 GCA_024653325.1 Anaerolineae bacterium | reverse complement strand
CTTCCTGATGAAGGACCCCGAGCTTTTGGGGGACATCCTGTACCAGCAGGTGGCGGCAGCAGCGCCGCAGCTCACCGCCCAGGCAGCCGGGGCGGCCACGGATGTCCTGATCTCCGGCGCCGGCTGGGCCCTGGGGATGGTGCGGGAGGCGGCCGGCCAGCGCATCGGCGGGGCGGGATCCAAGATGCTGCCTGCCCCACCACCTGGGTCTGTCAACCCTTGGGAAGGACCTATAGAGAGCACCGTGTTGCAGCAAGATACTGTGATGTACAGGATTTGGGGCGGTAAATCAGGGAAAGTCGGGACTTGGCTTACACCAACTAGACCTGAGAGCGCCACCAATGCAAGAAGCAGCCTGGCGTTGTGGTCAGGGAATACAGCCGAGTTCGTGACAGAGGTAACGGTGCCAGCAGGAACCCGAGTGCAGATTGGACGGGCAGCTTCTGCATTTGGACAGCCTGGTGGAGCTCTTCAAGTGCAACTCTTGGTAGAGCCGGATCCATCATGGTTTGGCCCGTCAACGCCACTTCGGTGAATACGACTTTCGGGAGGTTAGCCAGACATGGGAGCAGATGAAACTGTGACAGTGGGTACCAAAGTATGTTCCTTTTCCCAAGATGTGCTCACAGTGCAAGACCGTGTGACGGGAAAAGTAGTCGTTCACCAGCCCTTGCTATCGCACCGCTTCATAAACAAATTGTTTCAGTCGCCTGATCGGCAGACTCTGCTCGTGTTGTTTCATCCAACGCCTGATGATCTTGCAGGTACACAGCAATTCGCACGTCTTGGGCTAAGGCTTGAACAAGGGGAGATCCTTTTTGAGTGGGTGATCAAGGTGCCCATGGATGCTGAGATTCGTACTAATGAGACTAGTATCTATGTGACGATAGATCAAGGTCTCACTTATGTGCTGGACAACAAGACAGGGAATCGAATCGCGATCCATTGGGCTGATTGGCTCTTCAGCTTTGAAGGTGACACACTAGTCTGCTTAGATCGTTCAACTAGAGCCACGGTGTTTCGTAAGCGTCTGGCTCATCCTGACTTTGAGACTTTGCAAAACCTGAAAATCAAGGAGTTGCATGTATCACCAGATAGAAAAGGGATTATTGTCCTTTTCCATCCTCCACGTCGAGGCTATAGAACAGCAGGGAATCTTGCCCGCGTTTCATTGGGTGGAGAGATAGAGTGGTGGTCAGAGCTAACAGATACCGGAATTGACGCGTACGTGAGTGTAGACGTTACAAAGCACGGGATCTGGGCTAATTCTTATGAGTTTTGGTGCCAGATTGATGAACGAACAGGAACAATTGTCCAGCGACATTGGGCAAAGTAGCTGGTGTAGAGTCCGTAGTCCGTAGGTGTTGGGTTGGGGTACAACCGAAACCCAACACTTGCCAGCGATGCCCTTCACCGTTGTGCGGGATGCCATCCCGCCCACCGCGACCATCACCGTCCCCGCGCGCAGCGGCTCGCCTGCCATCCCCGTGGAGTGGTCTGGCGATGATGGCGCTGACTCCGGCGTTGCCACCTCCGTGCAGTACCGCGTGGACGACGGCGACTGGACCGCCTGGCTGACCAGCACCACCCAGACGCAAGCGGACTTCGTGGGCGAGTACTGCCACACCTACACCTTCCGCGTCCGCGCCACGGACAACGTGGGGAACGTTGGCGACTGGGCCGAGGCCCCCACCGTCGTCGTCCAGGTGACCAAGTACTACACCTTCGGCGGGGGCGAATTGCCCTGCGCCAGGGTGGTATGGTATACTACCTGTACGCTGACCACCTCGGTTCTACCTCCCTGGTCACGGATCACGCAGCACGCATCACGGCCCGGCAGTGGTACTACCCCTACAGCGAGGCCCGTTGACGCGCGGGCACCTTACCAACCGATTTCGGCTTCACCAGGCAGCGGGCGGAGGACTTCGGCCTGCTGGACTACCACGCCCGGTTCTACGATCCGGTGCTCGGCCGGTTCGTGCAGCCGGATACGGTAGTGCCGGAGCCGGGGAATCCGCAGGACTTTAACAGATACACATACGTCCGCAACAACCCCTTAAGATACACCGACCCCACAGGCCACTACATCCTCTTGGAAGATGACTTCGGGGTGCGGGTCACCCAAAGGGGTGTGATTCAGGTAGTGCATGGGGGTAGCCACTTCGCCAACCGGGTGGAGGTGGCGCTGGCCAATGCCATCCTCTCCGGGGAGACAAGGCACTTGGCAGCGATTCCGGCCGATGCGCCGGCCTGGGCGGTGCAACGCTCCCTGGCCCGGGTGGCAGCAGAACTGGGCTATGGAGGCTCCGGGGTTGTTATAGGTGACCTGCTTCTGGACCCGCTCCTGGTAGCTGGGGTGGGAATAGCTGTAGGGAAGGGGGTGGAGAATGCTGTTGGTGCAGTTTCGGCATCGTGGCTTGACCTGGTGCCTCCCAGGTATAGGGCTTCTGTCGCCCAGGCCTTTGAGGGCACACCTGAAGTGGTAACCCTTTCCGAAGACCTGATTGTCTATCGCCATTGGGGAGGGAAAGCACCAGAAACCGGCTCCCCCTGGTTTTCGCCCAAGCCTTATGCCCGGCCAGGGAATGCACGCCGATACCTGGCGTTGCCTAATAGAAACACAGCCGAAAACGTTTCTGCGTTTAGAATCCCAGCAGGCACAACCATCATCCGTGGGAAGGTAGCTTCCCAAGTTCAAGACATCCGCTTTGGTCCTTATGCAGTGGGGGGCGGGATTCAGATTTATGTTCCGAATCCGGAGGATGCTATTCTGATAGGCCCCGTAGATGTAACTAGGTAGGAGGAAAGTCTATGAAAACCAAAGTAAGGGATCTCATCGCCGAATGCAAGGCCGCTGCTGAGCGCCCTGGCGCATATGGGTTTCTTCCGGATATCATTGGAGAGCTTGAGGATATCCAAAGCGAACTCGAAAAAGACGAACCAGATCCTAATATCTTGTTAGTATGGACACGGGGGTTAGGTCGATTAGTCACAGAAAGCTATGCTTTTTCTGAAAGTCCTTTGGGTGGCAAGCTGCTTGACCTTGTCACAGAGATTGTCTCCCGTTATGACCCTCGGTTTCGTCAGGAGAGTGGTAAAGGATAGCAAGTGTGTCTCTCCCAAAGTAAAATTTAATTGACGCTTCACCTATAATCGCTGTTACACCGGCCAGTGGTGGGAGGCACCCCTCGGGCTCTACGATTACCGGGCGCGCTACTACGACGCGGCCCTGGGCCGCTTCGTGCAGGCGGACCCCCTGCCCCCCGTGTCGGGGGGCTGTCCCCCCTTCCAGGGGGGACGGGGGGTGCCGGAGCCGGGGAACCCGCAGGCGCTGAACCGGTATGCGTACGTTTACAACAACCCGGTGCGGTATACGGACCCCAGTGGCATGTGCATCCCCGGCGTGAACTGTCCGAGGGATATCTCCGGTGTCGAGCATCCCGGTGAGGGGTCGAACCTGTATGGGGAAGCGTATGCTGCCTGGCTGGTGCGATACATCCTCTGGCAAGAGCAGCAGCGGGCCGAAACCGGCGGGATGTTGGACATCGAGCTGGGCCAGCA
>JANLFX010000175.1 GCA_024653325.1 Anaerolineae bacterium | reverse complement strand
GGCCGACGTAGCGCCGTACGGTGGACTCGGCGCCGGTGAAGTGATGTTCGGTTGTTAAACGTTCGTAGATGCGCTTGGCGGTGTGACGTTGTTTGGGCGGTCTGGCCTCATCCTCGTCCAGCCATCGTTCGATGATGGGCTTGACCGGGTCCAGCACGGGGCAGGGCCGAGGATTGTGGAGAATGTAGCGAGGGATTTCCCCGTTCTCCAGGGCCTTGCGGATGGTCTCCCGATGGTGGCCCGTCTCACGCTGGATTTGACGGATACTCTTGCCTTCGATGTAGTGGGCACGACGAATCTGTTCTTTCTCATTCACGGTGATCATCTCCTTTCTCCGTTATACTGAGAGTATGGCGTCGCCGCCACCTTCCCTCAGTATACCGGAAATGTGACCGGGTGGGTCACTTTTCGATGATCACCTTCGTGATCAAATGGGTCACTTTTATTTTATCATTCATAGTAAGGAACGCGCCCATGGTGGAGTTCCTTGAGGCGAAGCGAAAGAACCGCCCGTTCCACCATATCTATCAACGACTGTGCCTGGCTGTAATGTTGTCTTAACCGGTTGTCCATCAAAACCTCGGTTAGGAGGATAATAAGGACTAATAGCGTTAGGGCCTCGCGCCGCCGCATCCCACGGTGTCTCCGTGTACCCCAGGCGTTCGCCCGCCGGCACGTTTCCTGATGGGTAGTCCCTCTCTTGGCCGGGTGTAAAGATCACCCCCGCCCCAGCCACCACCGGCCCAATCTGCCCCCACACCTGCCCTTGCCAGCTCCGGTACTCGTATCCCAGGGCGGTGAACACATCCACCAGGATGCCCGGACCCCATGGCCCTGTCTGTTCGGGAATCTGGTTCAGGTAGCGGAGATCCCCGGTCAGCACGTAGTTGGCTACCGCGACATGCTCGGCAGTGGGGAACAGATTGCCCCCGTGCAGGACCACTACCGTGTTCTGAGCCTGCCGCACGGCGAACTCTTCTGGTGTACCGGGTTCGCCTTCCAGCAGGATGTAGTGTCCCGTCGGGTCGGTGTATCTCAGCGGGTTGTTGTAAACGTACGCATACCGGTTCAGCGCCTGGGGGTTGCCCGCCCCCGGCACCACCGGATCCGCGCTGATGAACCGCCCCAGCGCGGGGTCGTAGAAGCGGGCGCGGTAATCGTACAGCCCTATTGTACCATCAAACCGCGCTCCGGTAAAGAGCCGCTCCGTCAGGGTGACGGGCAGGGTGCTGGTGAGGACCGCCCCATAGGGGTCGTATTGCACGCGGCCCACGGCCTGCCCGGCGGCGTCGCTGACAGCCACGGTGGAACCGCTGAGGACACTGAGCAGCGCCTCAGCGGCCCTCAGTGCCCTCGGCGGCTTCAGCGGTTCCCCGGCTGCCGTCCACGCGGGTGGCGAAGCGCTGGAACCACCGAAGTGCTGAAAGGCAATGAGACCGCTGATCCACATCTTGGCTTGTTTAGCGCGACCAGCGGTCTCGGTCTCTTTCCGGCCAGGCTCCTCAAAGCTCAAATTCTGCCATAATGGGATAATGATCTGAAGCTTTGTGCACTGCTGGCGGCTTGGTCACAACATCACAGCTTTGTATACATCTTGCTAGGGATTGGTTCGCGAAAATGTAATCGAGGCGGACATGGGGCACTGGTGTTGGCAACGTAAAACCGTCGTCACAGGGGTGTAACACACGGTAGCAATCAATGAATCCTGCCGATATTATTTTTGCAATGGTATCACGAAAGATCTGTCCACCCTGCAGGAAAAGTATAATTTTGAAACGAGCGGGCAAGGCTTGTATATTGACTCGATCTTCCGGAGCTACAGCGTTGAAGTCACCTGCAATTAAACTGGGATTTGAGTGGTATTTTGCAACTCTCTGTAGAATTGTTTTGATCTCCCATCTTCTCCACCACTCGTTACAAATCGCATAGTGTGCTTGTAGATGAACCCCAAATAAGCGAATGAATCGGTCTGAAGCACATTCAATGGTGGCTTCTAGCAGTGTGTGTCGCAGCGGGAAAGGGTGATAGCTGTAGCAGGACATAATGGGAAACCGACTCAATAGGGCCAGGTGGCGTTTGGAATTGCCCTCAGCAAAGAAAAAATGCATATTGAGCGTTGTTGCAAAACTCTGGACGATGTCCGGATCCGTTACCTCTTGCAACAATACAGCATCTGGCCCTACTGTCTTCAAAACGTCAAGTATTCGTTGCTCACGACCTATCCCACCGTCCAGGATATTGTAAGTCATCAACCGGAAAACCATGTTGGTGTGCTCTGTTGTGCCAATTTATGAATCTGCCGGTTCTGATAATAGCAGTTCCCCCTCTGGCGAATAATGGTCTCTCCCCGTTAATTCGCCGTTCCTTCCATAACGGTATATGATATATTTCAGCATACTTCCATTGGGTTCGTACACTTCAACTTTGGCCAGAGTAGAACCATCCCAGAAGAATCTATCGTGCGACTTCAAGTGATGATCAACATCGTATCGCTCAACTATGATGTAGCGATCATGACCATCGTAGAACACTTTAAAATAATCTTCACTGGCTTGAGTTGGGTTAATCTCAGAGTCAGGGATCCACCAATAGTTTAGATACTTGTATGAAATAGCTTCCATCGTATTCAGGTTTCCTCCACGCTTCGATTTATCTCATGATAAGCGGCAGATATGGCTTTCCTTGAATAAAATGACGCACATCCATATAAGCCCGGCTAGCTGCTTGAATGTTCACTGGTCTACCCACTATCGCTTGCAACTCCAAACGCAAAGGATTCAATCCCGGAGCGACGTGAGGAGTTGCATCGCCAAGATTAGCAGTATATACCCCGGGTATTTTGAACTCGCTGGGAAGCCATTCTTTCATTGCCCTCTCTCCTATGAGTACCAGGTCGATGTCGCTCGTCCCAGGCCCTAACCGATCAAATGGCTCGCCAGTTGTCCACTTGTAACCCGTCACCGAGCTTCCTCTTGCGACCACTGAAGTTCCCTCTGGTAACCCTCCTTCCAGCTCCCTTATGAATCGGTAGTATAGCTCCCAGTCCCCATTGAATGCCCGCTCAACAAAACCTTCTAGAGTTACATCTGCTGCTCTCGCATTTGGATGCCCCCAAATAGCAAGCGATAGCTGTCGCCAGCGGCTAAAATCCAGCGGCTGGAAGGCCCAGGCGTACATCCCGTATCCAGCAGACGACAGTCCTAATCCCCATCCAAAGACCGTCGCACTGCCCCACCATAGCCCGGCTTGCTGCAATCCCAAGCCGCCTGCTATGGCCAATTCAGCGCCCAGGAAGTAGATGCCCACTGCTGCTACTGCCGCGTTGGCGGAATAGGTCCAGAACTCAATATCCCGTGGCGTGTAGCCCTGAGTCCCGGCATAGATCTCCCCCGCCAGGAATCCAACCGCAGCAATGAGAAGGATAACAGGGACGTGGCCGCTGGGGTCCACGTAGCTGGCCGGGTTGTTGTAAACGTACGAGAAGCGGTTCCACGCCTGGGGATTCAGCGAGTCGGGCACAATGGTATCGGGCGAGACAAACCGTCCCAGGGCGGGGTCATACCACCGCGCCCCCATCTGGTACAGCCCTATTGTACCATCAAACCGCGCCCCCATCTGGTACAGCCCTATTGTACCATCAAACCGCGCTCCGGTAAAGAGCCGCT
>JANLFX010000174.1 GCA_024653325.1 Anaerolineae bacterium | reverse complement strand
CCATATTCTGGGGGGATGGGAGAGGTTTCCGAGGCCAGGGCACAGCAACAACTCGCCCCCAAAGTGAAGCACACCCATTGCCCTATGCAACATTGCGTTTGCCACTGACTTGTGATATAATTTGAGTACCTTTCCGCAGGTTTCCAAACCTGTGGGGGGCGGGAGGGTGAAGACAAAATTAGAAGGGAGGGAGGATCAATGCAGCGCAATCTGGGTTTTGGCGATGGATTTATGTTTGGATGTGGGTTTATGGCGGCGGGCGTCGTGGCCTGGATCGTGATGATGATTCTGATGGCGATCCTGGGGCTGATCATGTCTTTGCTGGGATTGGGCGGTCTGGCCGGTCTGGGCCGTCTGATGCAACAAGGAAGCCTGCTTCTCCCCCTGGTCTGAGAGCTCGTTTGAAAACGCTCAGAAACCATTTCCTCGGAGAAAACGGGTTTCTGGGGACGGAAGTAAATCGCTCTGCTGTTCCCGGCAGGGCGATTTGCTTTTGGAATTTGCTTTCATTCGTGCTATAATCGAACCAGTCGCCTGAAAGCCCTCCCGCAGACTTCAACCTGCGGGAGGGTCAATGTAGCGAGCTGAAAGGCGTTCTGGGTGGAAAACCGAGTCAGAGGTTGGGAATTCATCGCTGTTGGTTTGGGGTTAGGCCTGTACGCCAGCCGCTTGGTCGCAGAGCTGTGGACCAACGGCTGGCCGCCGGTCGTTTTGCTGTTCCTTATCGGGGTGGGCGCGACGGCAGGCATCAATTTATTTGCCCTGCTACGCCGACTTTCCCTGCATTGGACTCCGCTTTTGACCCTGTGGGGCTACGTGTTCTGGCCGCGCATCAACTTTGGTGTGGCGGCAGGCGCCGGGTTTGTCGCTATTGCGGCTACGGTGTTACTCAATATCCGCCGGTCAGCAGACGCAGCGCCTTCGGCGCGCCGGGAGTGGCTGGCTGGAGCGTTGACGGATACCATCGTTTTTCTGGCCGCCTACGCCCTCTATCGTTCCACCCTGGCTCCCACGGTGCTTCCTGCCGACGCGGGCGAGTTCCAGCTCGTGGCCCGCGTATTGGGCGTGGCCCACCCGCCGGGGTATCCTCTGTACACGTTGCTGGCTGCGTGCTTCGCCCGCCTGCCTTTGGCCACCGATGTCGCCGCGCGGGTGAGCCTGCTCTCCGCTGTGACCGGAGCCCTGACCCTGGCCGTGGTCAGCCGCACCGCGCGGCGACTGACCGGCTCCACGTTGGGTGGGCTGGCAGCGGCGCTGACGTTGGGAGTTTCCACCACTTTCTGGGCGCAAAGCACCACCGCCAATATACGCAGCCTGACTGTTCTTTTCACTGCGCTGTGTATCCACACCCTGGTCGTCTACGCCGATGAGCACAAGCCCACAAGCCTGCTGGCCTTCGCCGTGGCCCTGGGCTTCGGCATCGCCCACCACGGCTCGCTGGCTTTCTTTATCCCTGTTTTCGTCGCCGTTATCCTGCTGTGCGATCCCTCCCCCTTCCGCCAACGCCGTTTCTGGCCGAAGTTCGCCCTGGCCTTCCTATCCCCGTTTCTGGTAATGCTGTACGTGCCCATCCGCGCCTGGACCGGCGCCCCTTTCGGCACGGGCGAGCTCGTCAGCTTCGCGCGGGTGGTAGATCACCTGCTGGGCAAGGGTTTCAGCGGCGATATGTTCTATTACCTTGGCTCGCCCCTGCTGGCGGAGCGATTTCGCATCCTGGGCGATATTTTGCTGTTCCAATTCGGTGGGCCGTTGCTGGCAATTGCCGGATTGGGCGCGGCGCTGCTCGCCTGGCAGCGACCGCGCGTCGCCCTGCTTCTCAGTGGGGTGTTCGCCATCATGGGCTTCATCGTCGCCACCTACCGCGCCCCGCAGTCGGTGGAATATTTCATGCCCGCTTACGTGCCCGTTGCCTTGGCGGTGGGTAGTGCGACCGGCTGGCTGGCCCGCTGGCGCACCGGTTTGCCGGCTGTCAACGCGCTGGCGGTGGCCGCCGTGTTGCTCATGGCAGTGGGCCTGGGCACGGCCAATTATCCAGACTACTTTGCCCTCAGCCAGGATACGGACGCGCGGGACTACGCTACCTCCCTCTTGAACGCAGTCCCCGCCAACGCGGTGATCCTCGCCAACTGGCACTGGGCCACTCCCTTGTGGTACCTGCAACAAGTGGAAGGCCAGCGCCCCGACGTGGAGGTGGCCTACGTGCATCCGGAGGGTGTGCCCTATGCCCAAACCTGGGCGCGGCGCATCGGCGAGGAGATCGGTAAACGACCAGTAGTGGTCACCAACTTCTACCAGGACTTCGGCGCGTTGCCATATCGCTTCGTCCCGCTGGGCGAGGCTTTCCTGGTGCAGGAGGGGCCGGTTTACGAATCGCCACCCGGTTTGACTTTGCTGCAAGTCACCTTTGGCGATCAGGTATCCATAGTCGGCTATCGTGTGCAGAAAACCACGCTGTCTCCCGGCGGAGTGCTGACGGTGGACCTGTGCTGGGGATCCCCGGTCGCCCTGGAGCAGCCCATTGCCTTTTTCATACACCTGGTGGACGAGGCCGGACAGCCCGTGGGCCAGGGCGATGTCTCGCACCCTGACGCACCGGAGTACGTGCCGGGTGAAATGCGGGTGGACCGTTTTGTCATCCCCGTATTGACCACAGTGTCTCCTGGCACTTATCGTCTGGTAACCGGAGTGTACATCCCCTTGCCTGGCGGTGGCTGGCGACGGCTGACTACCCCTGATGGGGCAGAGACCGTACAACTGGAACAGGTGGAAGTGACCCCTGGTACAGAATCACCGCTTACCCTGCATCCGCTTCACCATCCCACAGTGGGCGGGCCGACGCTGGTGGGCGTGGACTATGACACCACGCTGGTCGGCCAGCGACGGGTGTATCTGCACTGGCAGCAGCCCTCTTACGTGCAGGAGACCTCACAGGCGGTGTTGTATGCCGGTTTCGAGGAGGTAGCCCGCCTGCCATTGCCCCAGGTGCCCGCCGGCACGAGCTTCACCGTGGCCTGTGATTTGCCGCTGGAGATGACGGCTCTGCGTTTGGAGGTGCGGACGGCTGCCGGGGAACAGCGGCCTTGGCTGGGGCCGTGGAGCTGGCCGCTGTCGGGGCGTTTAATCCTGCCCAAGTCCCCGGCGGAGAGTCACTACGTGCCGCTGGACGGGGGTATGATCTTCTTAGGGGCGAATGTCGCGCCGGAGCCCTGGTTGGCGGGGAGTGTGCAGCGGGTGGCCGTGCACTGGTTGGGGGTGCGGCCCTTGTTGCGCGATTATGATGTCTCCATCAGCCTGGCCGATGGGGCTGGGGGCTGGTTCACTCAACACGATTCGGTGCCCGCTTTGGGCGCGGTGCCCACCCTCAAGTGGCTACAGGGTTCGCGGGTGACGGATGCTCATTTCGTGCCCGTGCCCGAGGACGCCGCGCCAGGGACGGCGACTTTGCGCCTGACCGTGTACGACGCTTTCACCCTGCGTCCCCTGACCCCGCTGGACGAACGGATAACTCGTCTGGGCCTGGGCGCTGCCGTGCCCTTGGGCGAGGTGGCGGTGGGACAGCAGTAGCGGCGGGGCTTGTCCCCGCCGGAAACAGTGGTCACAGGAGCCGCTGCCACGGGATTGAATGGCTCCAGTTTCCAAGTAATTCCGAGTTGTGATATGATAAGGGGCTGCGAAGACA
>JANLFX010000173.1 GCA_024653325.1 Anaerolineae bacterium | reverse complement strand
GGGAAAGCCTGATGGTTTCCGTAGAAACTACAGAAAGGATAGAGGTGGAGATCCGACCGCACATTGCAGCTGCAGTCGCAGTTTTCACTGGCATATTCATCCTCACACAACAGCCGGAATGGGCTCAAAGAGGATATGATCTGATCAGAGGGTTAACGCCTTCAGGATAATGGAGTTCCCGTTCGTCCATGATGGACATGGAGGCAGGTGATGGAGACTATACTGGCGGAAGCAAAACAGGACTACGAGGCTGGCAGACTCAAACAAGCCGCAGAGAAATACCGGATGATACTTGATGCAAATCCTGACGATGCCCTCGCCCATCAAGGGTTGGCCCAATGTTTGAATCGATTTGCTCGGTACGAGGAAGCGATAGAGGAGTGTAATCGAGCTTTGGAACTGGACCCAGGGCTGGCGATTCCACACAGTTTCTTGGGAAGCATATACTTTCGACAGCATCGTTTTGAGGAGGGCGAAATAGAATTCAGAAGAGCCATCGAGTTGGATCCTGCCCTCGAAGAGGCATACATATCCCTTGGAGCGACACTCAGTGAACAAGAGCGGTTTCAAGAAGCAGAGTCTGTTCTGCGAAGAGCTCTTGAACTGAATCCGAACAGGAGCATCACCCACTACAACCTGAGTATAGCCTACGGCCGGCAGAAACGTTATCATGCTGCACTCAGGGAGGCCTTGCGTGCTTTCCAACTCGAACCATCTATGAGAATAGGTTGGGCTATAATCCTTGGTGTCTTGGGATACCTGGAGGAACATCGCCTTCTGTTTTTGTTGCTCCGAGCCTGTTTTCTGATACTGCCCTTCTTAGTGCCTTCACTTCTTACCCTACCTCTCTTTGCCCTTGGCATAGGGTACTTGACGTTGGGTATCGTATTGGATTTACGATCAGGACGACGAGCGCGAGGAGTGACATTGCTTCTGCTCGTTGTAGCGTTGGTAGCAATGTATGTATATCACATGATCTACAGTCTCTAATCGGGAGCCAATCGCAGTCGGCCCGTAGGTTGAGTTGAAGCGGAGCCGAAACCCAACATCCAGACTCCGTCAGCGCCGGTGGAGTGTACACCACTTCCGGGCCGCAGTTCGCCCACCCCTACACCTTCACCTTGTCCTCGACCGCAGAAGGCGCTTACCAGGTGGCAGTCTACGACCGGGCGGGGAACGACGCCGGGGTGCCCTTCACCATCACCCGTGATTACGTTGCACCCGTGGCCGGCGTGAGCGCGCCCGCCAAGGTGCCCACCGGCACCTTCACCGTCACCTGGAGTGCGATGGATGGCTCAGGTGTAGCAGTCTACGACGTGCAGGTGAAGATAGATGCGGGGGAGTGGACGACGTGGCTCACCGCCACCACGGCCACCGAGGCCGTGTACTCCGGCGAGCTAGGGCACACCTACACCTTCCGCGTGCGGGCCACTGACCACGTAAACAACACCGGCGCCTGGGCCGAGGCAAGTACCACCGTCGTGCAGGTCACGAAATACTACACCTTTGGCGACCGGCGAGTTGCGACGAGACGGGAGGGTGTGGTATACTACCTGCACGGGGATCATCTCGGCAGCGTTTCACTCGTTACGGATTACGTTTCAGAGGTCGTGGCCCGCCAGTGGTACTACCCTTATGGTGAGACGCGCTACACCACCGGTGCTCTTCCCACCGACTTCACCTTCACCGGGCAGCGGGCGGAGGCCGGCCTTGGCCTGCTGGACTACCGCGCGCGGTTCTACGCCCCCGTGCTGGGGCGCTTCGTCAGCGCGGATACGATTGTGCCTGAGGCGGGGAATCCGCAGGACTTGAACCGGTACAGCTATGTGCTGGGAAACCCGCTCAAGTACGTGGATCCGAGCGGACACAGGCTTGAAGAGGGCAATGGCTATGATCGCCCGCCGTCACTACTGCCACCCCAACCGATTCGGCCGCCGATAGATATTATTAAGCCGTTGGTGGACTTTCTCGCAAACGCCGTCGGTGTGGGGGGAAAGCTCGCCGCCATTGACACAAAACCGCAGGAACTCTGGGCGGCAAATGTCCGCTGTCAATTTGAGGCGGAGATGGCGGGTGGAGGGAAAGACCGCGTGGTAGACGTTTTCCCAGACCAGATGGAGTCAGGGCCGGTGACGGTGACTTCTCAGGGTGATATGTATATAGCGACCTTGCGTGGTGAATTCCCTATAGATGATCATTATCACCAAGCGAGTGAAATTGAGTTTGGGATATCACAACACCCCTCCATCACCTCGGTCAAGTTTTCTGTTGGCCGGCGGGTGACGCACGAGTTGCTAGGGGAAAGCCTGATGGTTTCCGTAGAAACTACAGAAAGGATAGAGGTGGAGATCCGACCGACACGAATGGCAGAAGCTGTTGTGATCGGGATTTTCGTTGGCAGTATCTATCTGCTCAGTCAGGGTACCATACAGCCCCAGCAAGTAATTCCTGGCCCGATTAGGCCGTAGAGTACCCTTTAGGAGGAATATGCGCTATGGATAGACCGCTAGATGCAGCAAAGAAAGATTATAGGGTCGGCAGATACAAAGAAGCAATGAGGAAGTTTCAGGAAGTCGTCAAGGCCAATCCAGATGATGCTCTTGCCCATCACGGCCTAGCTGCAAGTCTTGTTGGGCTTCGTCGTTATGACGAAGCCATAAAAGAATGCTACCGAGCTCTGGAATTGAACGCCAGCTTAGCTACTCCACACGCGATTCTGGCAAACATCTATTGGCAGCAGAGGCAGCATCAAAAGGCTGAAAATGAACTGAGAAGAGCTCTGGAACTTGAGCCTGACTTGGCCATGGCACACATCACGCTTGGTGCGATTCGTCTAGAACAAGGGAAACTTCGAGAGGCTGAGAGCCATCTCCAGCAAGCTGCCAATCTACAGCCTGAGGAGAGCGTATCTTACATAGGGTTAGGTGCTCTCTTTCAAAGGCAGAGGCGGCATGACGATGCCATCAAAGCATATCAAAGAGCTTTTGAACTGGACCCATCGTTTGAAGCCAGGTGGAGAATTGTTTTGGCCTACGTTGCAAAGTACAAGTTATATTGGTTGTTGGTTGGACTTCTGGTGTTGGTGTTTGTTGTTCGATCTCTATTCACTCTACCCATCATGCTTATTGTTGAAGGATTCGCCTGTGCGACTATCGTATCCGCTTTCCAGACTGGGAGGCGGGGGTTAGGCGGGGTACTTCTGCTGGCTGCGGGTATGTTGCTCGTGTTGTATGTATACCATTTGCTCTACGGCATTTGAGCACAAACTCAGTAAAGAATCTCCATGCAGATAAAGAGCGTGCACCGTTACGGATTCACCATGCGGAGCATTCTGCAGAGAAGCGGTGACTCAGTAGCGCGTAGGCTGGGCATCCTCGCCCAGCGTTTCATCGCCACGCACGCAGGCGCTGGGCAGCCCGCTCAGCATCTTTGGTGATAACCACCCCCGCGCGCAGCGGCTCGTGCCCCCCTCGCCCCTGCGGGGCACTCCCCCCGCTGCCTGCCCTGAGCGGAGTCGAAGGGGCGGGGGGAGCTGGAGGGGGGTTCCGGCGCAGCCACCTACGACGTGCAGTACCGCGTGGACGGCGGCGACTGGACCACCTGGCTGACGGACACCGAGGATACCGAGGCCGTGTACTCTGGCGAGGTTGGGCGCCTCTACACCTTCCGTGCGCGGGCCACGGACCACGTGAGCAACACCGGCGACTGGGCCGAAGCGAGCACCGTCGTCGTGCAGGTC
>JANLFX010000172.1 GCA_024653325.1 Anaerolineae bacterium | reverse complement strand
CGGTCGCGGTTCCCTCAGGGTCCCGACTAGCAGATTATTTTCTTAAAGTTCATCAGCGCGTCTGGAGTGTACTAAAATGCGCACTACATATCATCGAGATTGCGCAGCTTGCAGGATTTGATCCGGGGCGCTCCCTCAGGAGCGCCCCGGATTCGCAAACTACTGCTTGAGCGCGTCGGCCTGGGCTTGGGCGGCGGCGGCCAGGACAGTATCGAGGTCGGCGCCGTTGACGTAGTCCACGATGGCTTTCCACTCGGCCTCACCGAAGGGAGCGGGGATGGTGTCGCCGATGTCGGGGGTAAAGCCCTGCGCACCGGCCAGCGCTTCGGCCTTCTTGATGAGCGCCGGGTCGGTGTAGTGACCGAGGGCCAGCTTGTTGGGCGAAAGGTCGAAGCCGACCTGGGCCCACTGGGCCGCCCCTTCAGGGCCGGTGAGGTAGGCGACCAGGGCTTTGGTAGCCGGGCTATCGCCGAAGGCCATCATGAAGTCAGCGCCGCCCTGCATGCCTTGGGCGCCGGGAACGGCGAAGAAGTCGTAGTCGGTGCCGTACTTGAGGTTGGGGAACTGCTTGGCGATCTCGCCACCGGCGAAGCCGGACTGTTTGACCATCATGGCCTCCGCCGGATCGGAGAAGACCTTGTAGATGGCTTCCAGGAAGGGGGTAGAAACGGTGCCGGTAGCCCCACCGACGGTGTACTTCTCGTCCTTAGCCCACTTGCCGTAGGTCTCATAGGCTTTCTTGACACCGGCGTCGTTGTAGGGCACTTTGCCGGAGATGATGTCCATCACGTACTGAGGCCCCTGCTGGACGAGAAGGATGTCCTGGATGAAGTCGGAGCCGGTCCAGCCGGTGGCCGCACCGGACTCCATACCCATAGACCAGGGCACATTGCCGTCGGCCACCATCTTCTCCACCAGCGCCTCCAGCTCATCCCAGGTCTTGGGCACTTCATATCCGAAGAGCGCAAAGTTGGCCGGGCTGTACCAGATGATGGTCTTGATGTCGGCCTTGACCGGCACGGCCAGCCACTTGCCATCCTTGGTGCCCATGGCTTTCCAGAAGTCGGCGTAGTTGGCCGCATCAGCGCCCAAGGTGCTCAGGTCCTTGAGTTTATCGGCGTACAGATCCATGGGCGAGGTTTGCGGCCAGAAGATGACATCTGGAGGGGTGGACTTGGCTTTGGTGTCCAAAACGGCGGCGTCGCGGGTGGATTGGGCGACGATCTTGATGCCGCAGGCGTCCACCAGCGGCTTGAGCACGGCGTTCAGCTTCTCCTCCTCCGCTCCCGACCATTGATACAACAGCGATAGCTCGTCCCCAGCCTTGGCCCCCTTGCAGTCAATGACCGGGGCAAAGCTTATGCCTAGCGCGTCGGCCTGGGCTTGGGCGGCGGCGGCCAGGACGGTATCGAGGTCGGCGCCGTTGACGTAATCCACGATGGCTTTCCACTCGGCCTCACCGAAGGGAGCGGGGATGGTGTCGCCGATGTCGGGGGTAAAGCCCTGCGCACCGGCCAGCGCTTCGGCCTTCTTGATGAGCGCCGGGTCGGTGTAGTGACCGAGGGCCAGCTTGTTGGGCGAAAGGTCGAAGCCGACCTGGGCCCACTGGGCCGCCCCTTCAGGGCCGGTGAGGTAGGCGACCAGGGCTTTGGTAGCCGGGCTATCGCCGAAGGCCATCATGAAGTCAGCGCCGCCCTGCATGCCTTGGGCGCCGGGAACGGCGAAGAAGTCGTAGTCGGTGCCGTACTTGAGGTTGGGGAACTGCTTGGCGATCTCGCCACCGGCGAAGCCGGACTGTTTGACCATCATGGCCTCCGCCGGATCGGAGAAGACCTTGTAGATGGCTTCCAGGAAGGGGGTAGAAACGGTGCCGGTAGCCCCACCGACGGTGTACTTCTCGTCCTTAGCCCACTTGCCGTAGGTCTCATAGGCTTTCTTGACACCGGCGTCGTTGTAGGGCACTTTGCCGGAGATGATGTCCATCACGTACTGAGGCCCCTGCTGGACGAGAAGGATGTCCTGGATGAAGTCGGAGCCGGTCCAGCCGGTGGCCGCACCGGACTCCATGCCCATAGACCAGGGCACATTGCCGTCGGCCACCATCTTCTCCACCAGCGCCTCCAGCTCATCCCAGGTCTTGGGCACTTCATATCCGAAGAGCGCAAAGTTGGCCGGGCTGTACCAGATGATGGTCTTGATGTCGGCCTTGACCGGCACGGCCAGCCACTTGCCATCCTTGGTGCCCATGGCTTTCCAGAAGTCGGCGTAGTTGGCCGCATCAGCGCCCAAGGTGCTCAGGTCCTTGAGTTTATCGGCGTACAGATCCATGGGCGAGGTTTGCGGCCAGAAGATGACATCTGGAGGGGTGGACTTGGCTTTGGTGTCCAAAACGGCGGCGTCGCGGGTGGATTGGGCGACGATCTTGATGCCGCAGGCGTCCACCAGCGGCTTGAGCACGGCGTTCAGCTTCTCCTCCTCCGCTCCCGACCATTGATACAACAGCGATAGCTCGTCCCCAGCCTTGGCCCCCTTGCAGTCTATCTTGACCGCAGGGGTAGTAGGTGTGGCTTCGGCTTTGGGGGTTGGAGTGGGTGGTTGCGGAGTTGGTGTAGGAGCTGGCGGGGTAGGGCAGCCGGTGAGCAGCAGGCTTGCCACGACGATCAGGGTTAACACTAAAGCAAACTGTCTTTTCAACATGGCTTTTCTCCTCCTTGAGCCAGATTTCATTGGCTAAAACCGGTAACCGTGGACAAAGTTGTTGCTTGGGCAGCCATCACCTCCTTTACACGGGTTTAAACGGGTGGTGAGACCCAAAAAATTCGTGCATTGAACAAGCGGTTGGGATTATCGGGAACTGGCGCCGCACGATTCGCGGACAACCAGTTCTGTTTCCAGCAATATTTGCGTTTCCATGTCTTTTTCGCCCCGGATCAGGCGGATCAACAAATCACCGGCGCGCCGTCCTTGCTCATAGGCAGGCAGGCGCACGGTAGTCAATGGGGGGTCTACATAGGGAGCCAGGCGCACGTCGTCAAAGCCGACGAGGGCGATGTCTTCTGGTATAGCCAGGCCATGCTCTTTGATGGCTTCCATCGCCCCAAAAGCTACCAGGTCGCAGGCCACAAACATGGCCGTGGGCCTTTCCGTCAGTTTCAGCAACTGAGACATCGCTTCATAGCCGCTTTCTTCCCGAAAGTTGCCGTAGCGGACGAGGTTTGGGTCGTAGGCGATGCCGTGGGCTTCCAGGGCCAGGCGATAGCCCCGCTGGCGGTCTCGGCTGGCGGTGTATTGCGGGGGGGCGTTGGTGATCAGGCCGATGCGCTGATGTCCGAGGGCGATGAGGTGTTCGGTGGCCATGCGGGCTGCGCCCACGTTGTCCACGTCAACGAAGCAGAAATTCACATCATTCAATTGACCTAACAAGACAATAGGGAATCCTTCCTGGGCGAGTTGAGGCAGTTGAGCGTCGTCGGAACGGGGGCCGGACACGATCAGACCGTCAATGTACTTCTCGCGTACCAGGGAGATGTAGGCATCCGGTCGGGTGACATCTTCGACCGATTCCAGCAGGATACGGAAGCCGTGTTCCTGGGCGACTTCGCCGAGGCCGCGGATGACTTCAGGCAGAAAAGCATCGGCGAAGATACTGGTCGGGCTTTGGCACAGCACCAGACCGATGAAGTTCGTCCGGCCCCTGGCCAGGGAGCGGGCTGCGGAGGCAGGGTAGTAGTTGAGTTGACGCGCGGCCTCCAGGACACGTTGGCGCGTTTCCTGGCTGATTTTCATGCCGGGGACATTGTTGAGCACGAAAGAGACCGTGGTTCGTGACACACCGGCTAATTCTGCCACGTCCTGGCTGGTCACTCGTTTTCTGGGCATCATCGCTCCTGGAAATTAACACGTTTTACTAACACGCGTTAATTAGATTATAAACGCAAATTCCGGTTTTGTCAAGAGGGGGGTTATGGAGTGACTGTTCGACAACCGGTAAAATTGGTGTAAGATTAAGAGCAGACTAGACC
>JANLFX010000171.1 GCA_024653325.1 Anaerolineae bacterium | reverse complement strand
GCCGGGGTGGGGATGGGTGAGGTAGGCACTGCACGGCAAATCTAACATTGTCGAGCTAGGAATGGAGCATTTCCTAGTAGGAGTTGCCCCATTTGATATATAGCAAACCGACCTCGCCAGAGCTAAGCACCTCTCAACAGGGCGGACGACTGACCGGCAGTGCGGTTCGCCCTGTTGACTTTAGGTCAGCCTCCCGCAGGCGTACCGCGCTGTCCCGCAGTTGTACGGCGGGACAGGTCCATCTCTCGCGGAGTTCAACTCCGCGAGAGCGAGGTCAGCCTCCCGCAGGCTCGGAGCCTGCGGGAGGCTTGGCCGCCACTTGCGAGGATTCAACAATCTTCGCAAGGCCCTCAATCGGCTGAATTCAGGAGAGAGAAAAGGATGAACCGAACAAAACACATATCCATACTTATAGTACCGGCCCTGTTCTTGCTGGTTACGCTGGCCTGCAGCCCGGTGGTGACCGTCGTCGTCACGGCGACGCCGTCCCCTGCGGCCATAGTCTCCGCCGCCACCGACACCCCGGTCCCTGGGCCCACCGGCTGCACGCTGGACGCCCTTTTGGTCGCCGATGTGACCGTGCCGGACAACACCGAGCTGGCCCCCGGCACCGCCTTTATCAAGACCTGGCAGGTGCGCAACTCCGGCACCTGTCCCTGGGAAACGGGAACGAAGCTGGTTTTCGTTTCTGGGGAGCGGATGGGCGGGCCGACGATGGTAGACGTGCTGCCTCTGCCCCCTGGCGATGAGACGGATGTGAGCGTCAATCTGACCTCGCCAGCGACGCCGGGCACCTACAAGGGCGACTGGCAGTTCCTGACCCCGGATGGTGTTCCTTTCGGACCGGTCATCTACGTTCAGATCGTTGTGACCGCGCCGTCTGCCACGGCGACCCCTATACCCCCGACGCAGATGCCGACGGCCACGGCGACGCTGACCCCCGTCCCGCCCGCAGGGCTGGCCATTCTCTCGTTCACCGTGGATGCGCAGGACCTTCCCCCGGCGGGCAAGCGGCTTACTTTCCACTGGCGGACGACCGGCGCCATCAGTGCCGGCATCTGGAGCCTGACCCAGATGCGTTTCCCCACGTACTGGGAAGCCACGCCGCCAGGCGAGGGTTCGCTCACTGTGGATGTCCTCTCCACCAATTATCGGGACCCCACGATGACGCTGGTGGCTAAGGACGCAGCCGGCAACGAAGTCCAGGCCTCCGTAGAGGTGCCGTGGGCGTGCCGGTACTCCTACTTCTTCTCTACCGACGAGCGGGCCTGCCCGGCCTACGAAGCCAGCACCACCTGGGCAGGCGAGCAACCGTTTGAGCACGGGCGCATGATCTGGCTTCAGGAAGTGCGCAGCGAATCCACCATGTACAGCGGTGTGATCATCGTGCTCTACGCCGATGGCCGTTGTGAAAAATACCAGGATACCTGGACAGAGGGCGAGGCAGAAAGCGACCCGACTATCGTGCCACCGGCGGGGCTGTATCAGCCGATCCGCGGCTTTGGCAAACTCTGGCGCGCGAACACTGCCGTGCGCGATCGGTTGGGCTGGGCCACCGCCCCTGAGCAGGGGTTCACCACGCAATGGCAGATGCAGGTCGCCGAGTCCCTGGGGGTTCCCTTCTTCGTGCGCCGGATTGATGGTAAGGTGATCCGCGCCACCGGTTGGGACGTAGAGGTGGGAACGTGGCAGGAGGTGCCGTAGGGCATGGAACGTGAAACGTAAAAACGTGAAAACGTGAAATACGGAGGTGTGCGATGAAAGCCAGACTTTTGGTGAGTCTTGGGCTGGCCGGGTTGCTCCTGGCGTTGACTTTGTAGTTGCTGGCCCTGATTAGGCCGCCCGCAGCCCGAGCGGCTGGCGGCGAAACGTTCATAGTGGATACTTCGGGGAACGAGATAGACGAGTACCCTGGGAATTGTGTGTGCCGCACGTTGGGCGGCAAATGCACCCTGCGCGCGGCCATTGAGGAGGCCAATGCCTGCTCCGGTCCCCAGACGATCCGGTTTAGCGGGCCTTGGGGCATCACTCTCACCACAGCGCTTCCCACCCTCACCGACAACGGCACGGTAATTGACGGCAGCGATTGGTGGGCGGTGGGCAGCGGCCTGGGGCTACCCGCCGTCTGGTTAGACGGCAACGGTGGCGCATTCAACGGCCTGGAGATTACCGCCTCCAACTGCGCCGTCTACGGACTGGTCATCAAGAGTTTTGGAGGCCACGGCGTTTACCTGTACGGCGGTGCCCAGAACAACCAGATCGGCGGAACCGGCACCCATCAGCGCGTCGTCATCTCTGCTAACGGTCAGAACGGGGTGCGGATTGAGGGGACAACGACCATCAACAACCGGGTGGAGGGCTGCTACATCGGCACTAACCCTGAAGGCACAGCCAGCCCGTGGGGCACCACTGACTGGAGCAACGGCTGGCACGGGGTCAGCATCTGGCAGGGAGGCAGCAACTTCATTCGCGACAACCTCATCGCCGATAACGGCTGGAGCGGCGTGGCGGTGGATGACGCGGCGAAAGACGACATCCAGAACAACCGCATCGGCGTGGACGTTTCCGGGAATCCGCTGGGCAACGGCTTCTACGGCATGCACATCGCCCATGGCGCAATGCCTGTCGTCTCCTCCAACACCATCGCCTTCAACCGGCGGGGTATCCACGTGGAGGGCGACAGCAGCCCGTGGATTGAAGACAATACAATCTACAGCCACAACGCGTCTGCCAGCAGCCTGAGTTACCAGGGGTGCGGCGGTGGCATTCTGGTCGACGCCTCCTCTCCAGTCATCGCTGGCAATATCATAACGAACAATGTCGCCTACACGGGGACTGACAAGACCGGCTATGGTGGTGGGATATATTTGTTCAACGCCAACAATGCTGTCATCAGCGAGAACCTCGTCATCAGCAATGCGGCCAGCACCGCAGGCGCAGGTATGGGTGGGGGAATATGCATTAAGGGCACAGCATCTGGTCTGGTGGTGCAGGCCAACCAGGTGCTCAGTAACGCCGCAAGCCTCGCCCATGCGACCGGCTGGGGTGGCGGCATCGCCGGCGGGCCAGATGGGGCACTACTTCAGGGCAATCTTATAGAGGGTAACCGGGGTAATTCTGTGGGTGCTGGTGAAGCTGGCCTCTACCAGTGGTATGGCTCTGCTGAGTACCGGAACAACCTGGTACGGGGCAACTACGGCAGTTATGCCGTATATCTGGGCTATAGCCGCTCGCGCTTTGAGGGCAACCTGGTGGTAAATAACTCCACTGGCACGGGTGTGTCCCTGATAGATGGCGACTCAAGGGGCGGCCCCATTCTGGTGAATAACGTGGTAGTTCGGAGTGCTACCAGTAACCGGGCTGCGTTGAAGGCCTACGCTTATTCAGGCGCTCCGCTCACCGCCACCCTGCTCCACAATACCCTGGTGGGCGAGGGGACGGGTTATGGAGTCTGGGTGGAAGGCTATGTTACTCTTACCCTGACCAATTCCCTTATCGCCAGCCACACCTGGGGCATTACGGTCACTTTCCCGGCCAGTTCCACCGTCTCCGCCGACCACACCCTCTTCTGGGCCAACGTGAACAACGGCTTTTCGGGCACAAATCCAGTGTTCGGCGACCCGCGCTTTCTGCCGGACGGCTACCACCTGGGCCCCGGCTCAGCGGCGATAGATGCGGGAATAAATGCTGGCGTGACGACGGATATAGACGGCGACCCACGCCCCATCGGTTCTGGCTACGATATCGGAGCAGACGAGGCACGGTTCCTCTACCTGCCGCTGGTGCTGCGGAACTACTGAGCATCCAGGTGACCGTCACCTCCAAAGGTGACAGTCACCTGAGGAAAGACAGATTGAAAGCCTGCGCCACGGTCACAGGTGCTCAAGAATAGACAATGATTCCAATTCTTTTTGAAAACGACGACATTCTGGCCGTTAACAAACCCGAGGGCCTGGCTTCGATACCTGGAGGCGAGAAAGGAAAAGATTGCTTGCTCTCGTTACTTGCCCCGCTATTTCCAGGCAAGCTCTATGTGGCAGTGACTGTTCGAACTTTGGTATAGGGGACCAATAGGCACATTAACCCAGTCCTT
>JANLFX010000170.1 GCA_024653325.1 Anaerolineae bacterium | reverse complement strand
TCGTTGACAGTATGTTGCCCGACTAAAGTGTCAACCCATTCTGAACCATCCCTTTGTTTAGCCTCTCATTTCTGGTTCCAGGGCCCCGATGGTGTAACATCCACGGTAATCCAGTGGGTATCCACGTGGTCATTGACCACCCACACATCTTCATGGATCAGACCGGCGTAGAACTCATCCGGGTTGCGGGGTAAAGGATCCAAAATGGTGATTCCCCCCGTGATCTGCACCCGTTTTCCGGGGTCCAGGTAATAGAAAGTCTCCCCGTCCACCACTTCGGTGCGCAACTCGTCGGGACGGCCCAAGGCCCAGCGGAAGGGATAGGGATAAGCCGGGTTACTGGCCCAGTCAATGCCAAAACGCCAGGCACCGGAGGATTGATACCAACCCAGGCTGTTGAAGTTCTGATCGCTGGTGTACACTGTGCCCGCAGGAGGGCCAGTGGTGCGAATCGGGGTCTTACCATAGTTCTCAACAGTAGCCGTAAACCATAAGGTGCCGCCCAGAGGGATTATGGTATCGGACGCCTCCCATTCCAGACCGACGATCCGCGCCCAGGGCACACCGCCATCCTTGATGGTCAGAGTGTCGGTCACCATTTCCTTGTTGCCCACCTTGTCTTCGGCTAAAGCGACCAGGGTGTAAGTGCCGTCGGGAGGCGGCTGCGCGCCCAGGTCCACCCCGCCTTCGTAGTCGTAGCGATGGGTGCCCACCGCTCCAGGCTCGACAATGCTGTTCGGCCCCTCGTCCTCAGCGATGGGGTACTTGATCCCATCCTCCCCGATGAGATAGACCAACACGGTGGCCTCTTTGGTCAGGTCGTAGTTGATTTTCACCCGGTCGTTCACGCCGTCGCGGTTGGGGGTGAATTCATGATGGTCCACACTAAAGCCCAGGATTTGCGGATAGGTGGTATCTGCATCAACCAGGGTCAATGGCTTGCTCACCTGTTCGGTACGACCTTGGTCATCAGTAGCCTCGATAACCAGGGTGTACTCGCCACTGGGCAGCATCCGCGCGCGGATGAGATCACCCTCGGAACGATCAATCACCCCCCCGAAATAGACGCTGTAGCCGGTCCCGGTTGCTCGCGAGCGGGGCAGATTGCGACGAAAGTAGTGTCTTTCCCCGCCAGCATCCACCAGATAGATGGACACATTGGCGTTGCGACCGAGCTTGTACCGGATCAGAGTTACGTCATCCTGCCCATCGGCGTTGGGCGAAATGGTCGCCGGATAGACGTCCACATCATAAAGCAAGGGGCGGGAAAAACAAGCGGTCGCCAGCAGAGATAGGCCAAGACATGCCACCAGCAGAAATAGCCATTTAAGCCGCAAGGAAATGTACCTCCCTTCAGAAGATGCAGGATGCAGGATGTAAGTGTACCAGATAGAGGGTTTGGTGTCAAATTACCGAAGAAAAAGCAGAGGCGCGGTGTGCTATGCCCCTGCTTTCCCTTGCTCTGTGAAGTTCGATTTCCTGAAGGATTGCTCAAGCGGCCGCCAGAGCCGCCTTAACGTGCTCATACTCGGTCTCGATTTGTGCCACCCTCTCCGTCACCCCCGCCAGCGTTCCCTGACAACCCATCAACTCCAATTCCTGGCACATGGCGGATAATCTCATAGCCCCCAAAGTAGCACTGCTCCCTTTCAGGGTATGAGCCGCCCGCCGCAGGCCTTCTGCATTATTTTCAGCCGCCGCCTCCCGCAGCTCTGCCAGCAATTTGTTTGCATCTTCCTCAAAGGCGGCGATCAATTCCGTCAAAAATGCTGATGCGTTTTCGCCCCCTATTGCCCGCACCTTGCCCAGTACTGTGTTATCAATGGCCGCGTCAGCGGGTTGGGGGCCGGTCTGGGGAGTTGCTGCCGGAGTATCAAGGCGCCCGGCCAGGGATCGGCAACGCTGCAAAGCCTCCACCAATTCGTCCACTTTGACCGGCTTGCTGATGTAATCGTCCATCCCTGCCCCAAGATACCGCTCCCGATCTCCGGACAGGGCATGGGCCGTCATAGCGATGATCCACGGCCGTCTCTCGTTCCACTGCTCGTGGATCCGCCGCGTCGCCTCTACCCCATCCATCTCCGGCATCTGCACGTCCATCAGCACTACATCGTAGTGCTGCCGTTCTAACGCCGCCAGTACTTCCAGGCCATTCGCCGCCACGTCCGCTCTATACCCCAGCCGTTCCAGGATGCGCAGGGCCACTTTTTGATTGACCATATTGTCCTCCGCCAAAAGGATGCGCAAAGGATGCCGACGACCCATTTCCGGATCAAGCTGGGGACGGGGAACGGATTCTTCGCTCCATTCGGACTGCCCGGCGAATATGCTCATCAGCACATCGTACAATTGGGAGGACTTCACCGGTTTGGCCATATAAGCGGCAAACTCCACATCCGATCCAGCTTCCTCTTTCTGCCCCAACGAGGTCAACATCACCAGGGGCAGGGTCTGTGCATCGCAGTGCTCACGAATCCCCGCCGCCAGGGTCAGACCATCCATCTCGGGCATACGCATGTCCAGGATGGCCACATCGAAGAGTTCGCCCTGGCGGATCCAGGCCAACGCCTCGTGGCCGGAACTGGCGGCCCGGGGCCGCATTCCCCACGATTCGGCCTGCCTGGCGAGTATCAGCCGATTGGTCTCACTGTCGTCCACGATCAGGATACGTTTGCCCACCAGCGGTGGCTGCAGACCGCGCAGGTACACCCGTTTCTGGCTGAGGGCTGCTTCGGCCACGATGGTGAAATGGAAAGTAGAACCCTTGCCCACCTCACTTTCCACCCACATCTGCCCGCCCATCATCTCGGCCAGGTGTTTGCTGATGGCCAGCCCTAACCCGCTGCCACCGTACCTGCGGGTTGTCGAAACATCCACCTGGCTGAAGGACTGGAACAGCCGGCCCATGGACTCGCGGGGAATGCCAATGCCCGTATCCCGCACGGCAAAATGTACCTCGTAGCCCCTTTCCATTTTGCCCTGTTCGCCGGGGACAGGCAAGGAGGGCAACTTGCGGCCCGACACCGAAACCACCACCTCACCCTTGTCCGTAAACTTCACGGCATTGCTGAGCAGATTGACCAGAATCTGTCGCAGGCGGGTAACATCCCCTACCAGAGCACCAGGGGTGCCATCCTCGATCACGTAAGCCAGTTCGAGGCCCTTTTCCGCGGCCTTAGCAGCCAACAAATCCAGGGCTCCCTCAATGCACTCGCGCAGGTCGAAGGGCTGTCGCTCCAGTTCCAGCTTGCCTGATTCGATTTTCGAGAAATCAAGAATGTCGTTGATGATGGCCAATAAATCATCTCCGCTGTTGCGGATGGTTTCTACAAAATCCAATTGCTCCGGGGTGAGATCGGTGTCGAGCAGTAGCCCGGTCATGCCGATAATGGCGTTTAATGGCGTGCGAATCTCGTGGCTCATATTGGCCAGGAATGCGGATTTGGCCTGAGTAGCCGCCTCTGCAGCTTCTTTGGCCTTGTACAATTCCTCATACAACCGCGCGTTTTCGATGGCGATGGCCGCCTGGGCGGCAAAGGCCATGGCCAGACGGGCATGCTCGTTGGTGTAAAAGCCCGGTTCCCGTTTATCCAGGGTGATCATCCCAATCAGCCGGTCACCGAAAAGCAGGGGCACCCCCAGCCAGGAGCGAATCGGGGTTTTGACGTGAGGTTCCTGACGAAAAGCCTCGTAGACAGCCGGAGCATCGTCCACGATAAAAGGAACGCCGCTGGCTATCACCTGGCGGTTAGGGTTATCGTCATCCACAGGGAACGAGAATCCCAGCAGTTCATCAAAGTTAGAGAAGCCAACCCCACCGATGATTTCCAGGCGGCCTCCCTTGAGAAGTTGCACGGAAGCGCTGTCATAAGGCACCACTTGCTTAAGCTGGCTCAAGATCAGCTCAAATACTTGCTGAAGATTCAGGGTGGCACTGAGGGCCTGAGCCGCTTTACTGAGAGTCTCAGCCTCTTGTCGGCGGCGAGCCTCGGCCTGGAACAAACTGGCATTCTCCAAAGCCACCGCAAGTTGATCCGCCAGGCCACCCAACAGGCGTATCTCCTCGTCCGTGATCACCGCTCGTTCATCGCGCCGGTATCCCACCTCCAAAACGCCCACCGGCTTGCCACGCGACTGCAAGGGCACGTAAGCGCGCACTAAATCCGCGTGACCCTCATGCTCAAATATCTCGCGGTCCAGGCGCTCATCCCAACCGTCAACGACCTCGATCTTTCCCTTGCGAGCCACATCCATGATAATGTCACCCTGCAACTCATCCAGGGAACGTACCAGCCCTTCCAGCCCCTGGGCCAAACCGGCCGTTCGTACCATCCGATTCTCATTGGTGGCCTTATCAATCAAACCCAGGGCGATATAGGTATACCCCATCTCCTGCGAAAGCACATT
>JANLFX010000016.1 GCA_024653325.1 Anaerolineae bacterium | reverse complement strand
AAACAACTGCCTACAATGTATAGCGGTGCTCAAAATTCGCCAGACTCCAGTTATAAATACTGCGGCGGCGTGAGTCACGCCTATTCAGGGGTCGACCCCTGTGGGCAAAAGGAGGAAAAAACATGAAGCGTAGAGCAAGGATGCAGTGCGTCTGGCTCCTCGCCTCGGTCATTGCTCTAGTGTCATTACCCGGCTGTGCGAAGATCAAAGTGGTAGACCGAACATCAACGAACGTGCTGCCCGTCATGGAGTCGGAGGCAGCAGCAAATACAGACAAACACGACTTGGCAGTTTTGGCCATTGACTTCGATCCCCCATTGGAATACGAACAACTGGTCACCAGCAAAGAAGGGATCACCCTTTTAGTGGCCGTAGAGAACAGTGGAAGCAATAACGAAAACAACGTAGCTGTCCAGGCAGAATTGTCTACCGACGACGGGCAGACAGTCATCCTGTCTGACGAAAGCCTGATCACGTCCATAGCTCCTGGCGAGATAACAATCGTTCGTTTCAAGAGCCAGAGTGATATTCCTTATCGCTCGGCTTACCAACTCAAGGTGTCGGTAGGGCCGGTGACAGGCGAAGCGCGGATAACCAATAATCAGAAAAGCTACGATCTGTATATCACCCAACCAGAATAAACCTGCCCGTCGGCTTTTCTGCCGACAATAGCCGTTCTCTTTAGGATGTAGATATGACTTGGGGTTTACGACTATTGGGACTCCTGAGCCGACACGGCTATTTGATTCAGGCTCAGTTTGTCCCATTGTAGATGCACCTGTATCAGGTGCATTTTTCTTGTGAGGTCAAGTGTGATTACCGACAACCGCCGGGCAATCGCCACCCGCAATATATCGTTTCTGATCGTGGCCCTGGTCTTGGGGGCGATGCTTAGCCTGCAATGGAACTCCCCCTCGCCTCCGACATCCACTGGTCACGAACGGGCTACTGATCTGGCTATCCAGCGGCTGGAAGCAGAACAGGAAGAACTGAAGACAACTATCGCTCGTCTCCGGGCCGAACTCGATGCATACCAGCAGCAATCCACAGCACGAACTAAGCTGCTGGAGGAAATCAAGGCCCAATTGGCCGAGCAGAAGTTGTATGCTGGGCTGCTGCCAGTTCAGGGACCCGGTGTACAGGTTGTGTTAGATGATGGCGCTCAACGAGTGGTGTCCCTCCGCCCGGGTGATTATCTTATCCACGAGTACGACATCCGCGACGTGATCAACTTGCTATGGATGGCCGGATCGGAGGCCATTGCCGTTAATCAGGAGCGGGTAGTGGCTACCACCTCTATATATTGCGTCGGCTCCACTATCATGGTCAATGATACCCGCCTGTCACCACCCTATATCATCCAGGCCATCGGCCCCTCTGACGTCCAGAGTGAAGTGCTCCGCAATCCATCTTATCTGCGCGATCTCAAAGACCGGGTTGCCCGGTACAATGTGCAATTTAAGGTCAGCAAGACTTCGAATCTGAGATTGCCTGCTTACGCTGGCAGTTTCGTTGTCCGCTACGCTCGCCCAGGACGGTAGCTTTGGGAAGATCAGGGCAGGGGGTGGTAATCACATGAGAAACCGGAAAGCGCAACTTCTCCTGACCGTGTTCTGTTTCGCCCTCGGCCTGTTATTGGTGATTCAGTACCGTACTCAGCAGGCGGCCCGCACGCGATTGGAGGGCATATCTGCCGCCGACAAGGCGGTGATTATCAGTAATCTGGTGGCAGCAAACGCCCAGCTACGCGAGGAAATCTCGTCGCTGGAAACGCAGATACAGAGCTTGGCAGCCAGCGGGCGGACTCCGTTGGAAGAGTTGGTGGATGAGCTCAACCGGATGAAGATAATCAATGGATTAGTGGAAGTATCCGGCCCAGGAGTAGAGGTGCGTATTGAGGGCGAGGTCAACGCCCTGGATTTGCAAGACTTGATCAACGAATTGCGCAATGCCGGCGCCGAAGCCATAGCCATCAACGAACAGCGGGTGGCGGTGTCCTCGATGGTTACCAGCGATAGCTCCGGTGGGCTTAGCATAAACGGAGTACCCATTGAACCGCCGTTTGTTTTGCAGGCTATCGGGTCTCCTCAAACAATGCAAACGGCCCTGCTGCGCGCTGGTGGTTTGATCGCCGTGTTCGAACACAGCTACCCGGACCTCAGTATCACGGTGCAACAACGTGGTAAACTGGTATTGCCTATCTATGCCCGGCCGCTGAGCTTCAGATATGCCACGGCGATAGAGCAACGCATCTCACAGTGATCGTAGGACGAGATGGCATCTTAATGAGGAGGGGTTGCGGATGAATTTCGAGGGGAAGAATGTGATAATTACCGGTGGGTCCAGTGGTATCGGCAAGGCTACGGCCCGTCTGCTGGCTCGCCATGGGGCCAATGTTTTTATCATCGCTCGCCGACAGCAGGTGCTCAATGCCGCTCTGGACGAGATTGTGGCCGAGAAGAGACGCGCCGATCAGCTCTGTCGCGCTTTTGCGGCGGACGTCTCGCAATACGGGCAGGTCAAAGCCGCGATAGATGCTCTCGTGGAAAGCGGATATCCTCCCGATATTCTGATCAACTCGGCAGGGGTAGCGAGCTGTAACTACTTTGACGAATTGCCCCTGGATGACTTCCAGCGCACGATGAGCATCAATTTCTTCGGCACCGTAAACACCATCAAAGCCGCACTCCCTTACATGAAAGAAAGGCGCAGCGGACACATTGTTAACGTCTCCTCCGTGGCCGGAATTATAGGCATCTTCGGGTACACCTCTTACGGCGCGACAAAGTTCGCTGTACGGGGCTTCTCCGACGCGTTGCGCATGGAGTTGAAGCCGTACAATATCTATGTGTCAGTTCTTTTCCCACCGGATACCGACACGCCCCAGTTTCACGAGGAAAACAAGACTAAGCCCCTGGAAACAAAGAGGTTGTCCGGCACCGTCAAGCTGAACAGTCCGGAGCAAGTGGCGATGGAATTGTTACGCGGCATAGACAAGAAAAAGCGGATGATCATCTGTGGCACCGACACCAAATTGCTTTATCCGCTGTACCGTCTCATTCCTTCCGTGTTCGATTGGTATTTCGACCACGTTGTCGCCAGAGCTCACGCGGAGCGAATCCGGTCCACTGAGCAACCGGTCTCTTGACTGGCCGGGAGTCTTATCAGAACAGCAGGGTAGCCGACGGCATTGCCGTCGGCTACTCGTTTGCGCCTGCGGCAGGCAAATGTATTTCCTATTGGTTCAAATGACCCACCGTGGTAGATCCCTGGTAGGGCAGGTTTCCGAACCTGCCGTCCATTGCGGTGGCTGTGGAAAGCCGCCCTACGTAAGCTGGACGCGCCAGCCAGGGCGAGCTGCCCCAAAAGTGAAATGCGTCCCCGGACATCGTTGTCTTTGGCAAATCGAGACGGATTGTGCTATAATAATCATGTTAAAAAATTAGACTCCGTGTGAAGCCGGTTGGAGCTTTGCCTGGAGATGTCGGAGGACGGATGCGCAAAACAACGTTGCTGACCCTACTGATGGTCATAATCGTTCTGGGATGGCTGACCCCTCACGCTGTGGCCCAGAAGCCTGTGGTACACATGCTGCTTTTCTACTCGCCAGAGTGCCCCCACTGCCAGAGTATTATCGAGGATTTCCTGCCCCAAATAAAAGAACAGTTCGGAGATCAGCTCGAGATCACCATGCTGGACATCGGGCAGAGTACCGACAACTACCGCTGGATGCTGGCTCTGGAACAGGAACGGGGGATTTCTGAACAGGAAGCGGCCATTCCAGAGGTGTTCATCGGTGACCAGGTATTGATTGGAGAGAACGCGATCCGCGAGAACCTGGCGAGAATTATCCAGGAATACCTGGACGCCGGTGGAGTCAACTATCCACCAACGCCTGCCTTGAGCACAGTCGAAGAGCCTACACCGGAACCCTCCCCGTCCCCTGGAGTGAAGCCCGTCGCTCACTTTGTCCTCTTCTACAGCAAGGAGTGCCCACATTGCCACAACATCATCAACGAGTATCTGCCTACCGTGGAGGACAAATACGGAGACCAGGTGGCATGGGCAATGGTGGACGTGGCTAATCCTGACGTTTATGAGGCGCTGGTGTGGCTGGGTAAAGCGGCACAATTGCCGGAAGAGGCAGTGGGTGCAGTCCCTACTATTTATCTTGGTGGGGTGCTATTAGTCGGGGAAAACCAGATCCGGCAGTACCTGGAACAGGGGATTGATTATGCACTGGAGCACGGCGGCGTGGATTTTCCGACCTGGCTGGTGATAAACCCGACACCCATCGCTACGCTGAGTGTAGGGCCCACGATTACCCCGCCACCGACAATGCCAGCCAGCAAAACAATGGCCCTGGCTTATTTCACCAAGGCGGGCTGCCGCGAGTGTGACCGAGTGAGCACTGCACTCCGGGCCTTGCAATCCCGATACCCTTCACTTCAGGTGGAGACTTTCGAGATCGAGACCAACGGCGCACTGGCCGAGTGGCTGGGAGCCCGTTATGGAGTGCCGGCGGACAGGCGGTTATTGACCCCGGCGGTGTTCATTGGCCAGGATGCTCTCATCGCCGACGAGGTGACCTACGACAGCCTGAAAGCTCTGGTGGAACGTTACGCCGTGACAGGAGCGGAGGCTACATGGACGGACTTCAATCCCAATCAACAGGCGGAAGCGCAGAACAGCCTGATTGAACGCTTCCGCTCTTTCGGGGTGATGGCTGTGCTCGGCGCGGGCCTGATAGATGGGATTAATCCCTGTGCCTTTACTACGGTGATCCTTTTTATCTCCTATCTGGCCCTGACCGGACGCAAAGGCTGGGAGATCATAATCACCGGGTTGGCCTTTACCCTGGGGGTGTTCATCGTTTACGTGGCTCTGGGCATGGGCCTGTACAAAGTGCTGGAACTCAGTCCCTTTCTTCAGGGGACAATGTCCGTCCTGCGCACGGTGATTTTTGTTCTGACCGGGCTGTTGTGCCTGGTACTGGCCATGGCCGCCTTTCAGGATTTCCTCAAGGCCAGGAAAGGCCAAACGAAGGGAATGGCCCTGAGCCTGCCCGATGGCTTGCGCCGGCAGATTAACCGTGTCATCCGCACGGGGGCGCGGCGACGGGTCTTTGTGCCAGCGGCTTTCGTGACCGGCCTGCTTGTTTCGATCATCGAATTGGCCTGTACCGGCCAGGTGTATTGGCCGACCATCGTGTTCGTCATGCAAGTGCCCGAATTGCGCGCTCGTGCGTTTCTCTACCTCCTGTTTTACAATCTGGCTTTCATCCTGCCGCTGGTCATCGTCTTTCTCCTGGCTTACCTGGAGGTGACCACTGCTGAGCGCCTGGGCCGTTTTCTCAGGAAGTGGATGTGGGCCATCAAATTGGCGACGGCGGTATTCTTTCTGGCGATAGCCGTGTTAGTGCTTTACTTCAGCATCACTCCTGTGCTGGATCTGATGAAGGGGGTAGCGTGAGCGCAGAAACTGTGGTAGCCGCCCGCCTATATTACGCCGACGCTTACCGGCGCGAGTTCGACGCTCGGGTGATCGAACGGCTGACCTGGGATGGCCGTCCGGCCGTCGTCCTGGAGCGCACCGCTTTTTATCCCACGTCTGGGGGGCAGCCCAACGATACCGGAGTGCTAGCCGGGGTGAGGGTAGTAGACGTGGTGGAGCGGGAGGCGGACGGAGCGGTCGTTCACGTTTTAGCTAGCGAGTTGCCAGGAGATGTCGTGCACGGGGAAATTGACTGGGCGCGGCGCTTCGACCATATGCAGCAACACACCGGTCAGCACATTCTCTCCCAGGCGTTTACCATCGCCCTGGAGGCCGATACGGTGGGTTTTCACCTGGGAACGGAGATGTCCACCATAGACCTGAGCCGCGCGCCGTTAAGTGGGGAACAACTCGATCAAGTTGAGGAGCTGGCCAACGAGGTAGTTTTCAGTGATAAGCCCGTGGATGCGCGGTTCGTGGATCGAAAGGAGTTGGGAACGCTACCCTTGCGCAAGCCACCTCAGGTGACCGGGCCGATCCGTATCGTGGAGGTAGCTGGTTTCGACTGGTCACCCTGCGGCGGCACACACTGTCAGCGGACAGGCGAGGTGGGGATGATCAAAGTGGTGCGCGCCGAACGTCGGGGGGCCGAGACGCGGGTATATTTCCTGTGCGGGGGACGGGCGCTGAACGATTACCGACGGAAGAACCGCCTGGTGCTCGATCTGGCCGCCCGGTTTAGTGTCGGCGATTGGGAGCTGGCCGACGCGGTAGAGCGCTTGAGCGAAGAGGCCCGCGCCTATCGCAAACAAGCACGCGCTCTGCAGGAACAACTCCTCGACTACGAAGCAGTGGCCCTGATCGCCAGCGCCGAGATGTTGGCTGGAGCGCGGGTGGTGCGGCGCGCTTACCCAGACCGCAGTGTGGACGAGATCAGGCACCTGGCCCAGCGCCTGACTGCCGAGCCGGGGATCATCGCCCTGTTGGGACAGGGCAGCGCTGGCGAAAAAGCCCAGTTAGTGTTCGCCCGCTCTGCGGATTTAACCCACGACATGAACGCCCTGCTGCGCGTGGCCTGTCAAGCTATCGGAGGAGGCGGTGGGGGCCGCCCGAATTTTGCCCAGGGTGGAGGACCGGATGGTGCGCGGGTAGAAGAAGCCTTGAACGTGGCTTGGCAGAAACTCAAATAGCAAATCAGCAAATCAGCAAGTCAGCAAATCAGCAAGTCAGCAAATCAGCGAATCAGCAAATCAGCGAATCAGCAAATCAGCAAATCGCCAACTATGGGGGTGGTAGATGCAACGTGTCACCCAAAACGTGTACATAGAAACCGTCTGGCCGGGGATCAACGTCGGCGCGGTGAGTACCTCGGAAGGTATTATCCTGGTGGATACACCTTTCCTCCCAAATGAAGCCCACCGCTGGCAGGAGGACCTGGCCGCTGTCACCGATCAGCCGATTATTTACATTATAAACACCGACTTCAACCCCGATCGGGTAGTGGGTAACAGTTGGTTCATGGCACCCGTTATCGCCCATGAGGGGGTGTGGGAAAAAGCTCGCACCTACGGCAACGGTTTCCGCCAGCAACTGATTGACTCTATTCCGACAAATATGCAGCCCTATGCCATGCGCGAGATAGTCACCTGGAGGGTGACATTGCCCCGGATCACGTTTACCGGACGGCTAACCCTGTACAGGGGAGGACAGACCATTGAATTGATCCCTGCTGGCGGGGCTACTCCGGCCAGCAGCTTAGTTTACCTGCCAGAAGCCCAGGTTTTATTCACCGGAGATACCGTAGTGTTGGGAATGCATCCCGTAATGACTCAAGCCAATAGCAAGGAATGGCTGGAGACATTGAACACCATCCGTAAAATGCGGGTAGAACACATTGTCCCTGGGCGTGGCCCCCTGGGGAGCAAGCAAGATACTTACCCGCTATCTGAGTACCTTCGTCAGCTACGGGCCCAGGTTCGCCGCCTGTACCTGGCCGGACGCAGCAAGGCCGAGGTTGGCGCCCTGGTGTCCGAATTTATGGGGTACTTCCCCATACCCGATGACCAGCGAGACATTGTCCGCGCCCGCATAAAAGGTAGCGTGGATCGGATCTACGAGGAGATGAAAACTGCTCGGGAGGCGGACTGAGAAAGCGTTAGGGGGAAGCATATGGTCAGAGCGATTCCCCAACCCAAGCTAACCCCAGCCGACGATCTGCGCGACAAGCTCCAGCGTGCCGAGCGTGCTGTGGCCAACCTGAAGGGCCTGGGCGCGCAGGCGGCCACCCTGCTGGAGTTGCTGGACGAGGTTCAAGACCTGCTTATCAGCCTGGAAGCGCAGGGGATGGACGTGCGTGCGGAGCGTGCCCGGCTGATCACGGTACAAAATCAACTGCGCAGCCGGGCTGTCCTTCTGAACCGTGAAATAGCCGCAGCAGGTGGGTTCCCGGCGTTGCGGGAGAAACATGCTCCCCCTCAGGACCATTGGTGGTGGTATCTGGATGCACTCGTGGCCCAACGCCGCCGGCGACTTTTGCGCAATGGGGTGATTATCGGCGCGGTCATGTTGATTCTGCTCGCTGTGGCGAGTGTGGCTTACCATCGCTTCCTGGCTCCTGATCCCCTGACCAGGCAGACGATGGCTTTACTCGGCGAGGCTGAAACATTACTGGATCAGGGTGACTTCCCTGGCGCGTTGGAAAAATACCAGGCGGTGTTGGATATTGCCCCCACCAACACCGAAGCGCTCATCTGGACAGGTGTACTGGCTCAGCAATTGGGACAGGAAGAGAGAGCCAGACAGGCTTTTGCCGCTGCGCGGGCCGGGGCAGAGTCCGAGGTCGGATTTCTGATAGAAAGGGGCATGGCTTATGTCCGGTTAAATCAATTGGACGCGGCGCAGGCCGACGCCGAGGCTGCTCTGGCCCTGGACCCGAACTCAGCCGAGGCACATTTCCTGCTGGGCGGGGTATATGAGTCGCAGGGCCGCAGCCAAGAGGCTATCGCCGAGTGGCAGCAAGCAGCAGACCTGGCCCAACAATCCGGCAATAACGCTTTGTACGTGCTTATTTCCACCAGGTTGGCCATGCTTCTACAAACGGTGGGCCTGACCAACAATCAGTAGCCAGCAACTGGTAACCAGAGGATTAGGGAGGCAGGTATGGAAGAACCGATCAGCGTGGAACGGGTGAGGGAGATCAAAGCCAGGTACGAACAGGAACTTCTGAGCAAGCCAAACGTAGTCGGGCTGGGAATCGGGTACTGTGAGGTGCGAGGTCAGATGACCGACCAGATTGGACTGATCGTGATGGTACGCCGAAAAGTACCACGCACCCAACTCGCTCCGCATGAAGTGATCCCACCAGAGATTGAGGGCGTCCCTACGGATGTCCGCGAAGTGGGCGAGGTCCGGCCCCTGAACTAGGGGATGACGCCAGACTTCAAAGTCTTGGAGACCTCGGAAGTCTGGAACTGAAAAGGAGGTTTACATGGCATACGAGGCAGGAGTGGGAGCGGCGCTAAAAGTCAAAAACGAGTACGTGAACCAACTGCTTGGCAAGCGGAACGTGGTGGCCTGCGGAGTGGGATTCAAGCAACGTGAGGGAAAATGGACCGACGAGCTGTGTGTGGTTGTTTCTGTAACCAAGAAGCTGCCCAAGGCCCAGTTGACTGCCGAGGACATCGTGCCTCAGACACTGGGCGAGGTAAAAACCGACGTGCTGGAAATTGGCGTGGTGCGTGCCCTGCAGAGTCATCAGGACAAGTGGCGGCCCGCCCCTGGTGGGGTGTCGGTGGGGCATGTGGCCGTCACTGCCGGCACCATCGGCTGCCTGGTACAGCGCGGGGACGAGATTTTCATCCTGAGTAATAACCACGTCTTGGCCAATTCCAACAATGCTCAGATCGGCGACGCCATCCTCCAACCAGGCCGCTACGACGGGGGCACGATGGCCGATCAGATTGCCACCCTGTTCGATTTTGTGCCTATTGACTTTGGCCAGGGACCAGTCGAGTGCCCGTGGGCTAAAACCGCTGAAACAGTGCTCAATGCCCTGGCCCAGGCGACGGGATCAAGTCACAGGGTAATGGCCGTGCGTCAGACCGCCGGGGTCAATCAGGTGGACGCGGCCTTGGGTAAACCTCTCTCCCCGGACCTGGTGACTAAGGAAATTCTGGAAATCGGCGTGCCCAAGGGGGTAAAAGAGGCCGAGTTAGGCATGGCTATACAGAAGAGCGGACGGACCACCGGCCTGACCCATGACCGTATCACCCAGATTGATGTGACCGTGCAGGTAAATTACGACGGTCAGATCGCCACTTTCACCGGACAGCTCGCCGCTGGCCCGATGAGCAGGGGGGGCGATTCCGGTTCTGCCGTGTTGACCGAGGATGGATACGTGGTGGGGTTGTTGTTCGCCGGTTCGGATACTACTACGTTTTTCAATCCCATCCAGACAGTGCTGAGCGCCTTGAACGTGCAGGTGGTGACTTGAGTACCAGCATCTTTTCAAGTCGCACCTCAGAGGCCTGCGGCCAGGCCTCCATCTGCAGAAGGCGGCGCACGCTGTATAAAGGATCTGCTCAGGCGACTTGCACTTCATTGCTACCCCTCCTCGTGTTGCGATGGAACTATTCTACCCCATATCCCCACCGAGAAAGGGTATTATGACCGAATCTCGGTTGACATCACTTCCACAAAAGTCAAAGCTATGCTATAATAGCACTCAGGATCGTTTATAGCGCGCATGAGGGGAAACGAAAGTCATGGTGACCATCAAGGGCATCCGTGACGGCCTGTTGGTAACTCTAGGAGGGGGGGACTGGAATCACCTATTGGCCGAACTGGAGGACCGGCTGGACAGGGCTGCTAATTTCTTCACTGGGGCGCGCGTTGCACTCCAGGTTGGCCCGCTGGCCCTTTCCACAGCCGAGATTGCAGCGGTACGTGACCTGCTGGCCCGCAAGGCAATCACACTGTGGGCAGTGGTGAGTGAATCGGCGACCACCCAAGAGGCGGCCAGGCAGTTGGAGCTGGATATAGCACTGCCTTCTCACCCATCAACAGGGGCCGAAATCCCGGATGAACTTTCGACGGAGGCCACTGACCTGTCGGCTGTGCTGGTACACCGCACTTTGCGCTCTGGCCAGTCTTTGCGAAACGTCGGTCACGTGGTCCTCATCGGAGACGTCAATCCGGGTGCGGAGATCATTGCCGGCGGCGACGTTGTCGTGTGGGGCAAATTGCGGGGTACCGTTCATGCCGGAGCGATGGGCGACGACTCGCGCGTGGTCTGTGCTCTGGAACTGACCCCCACCCAATTGCGCATCGGCAGCCTGGTCGCCCGCTCACCAGACGAGCGGCGCCGACGCGTCCGCCCGGAAATGGCCCGTGTTAACCAGGGACAGATCGTGGTCGAACCGTGGGATTCTTCGTGAGGGGTCCAGGTTTCAGGTTCCAAGTTAGATACCGCCAGGAGATAAGAACATGGCCGCACGCATCCTGACCATCACCTCCGGCAAAGGAGGGGTGGGCAAAACCACAGCTACTGCCAATCTGGGGGTAGCTCTAGCTCTGCAAGGCCAGCGAGTCGTCACTATTGACGCCGACATCGGCTTGCGCAACCTGGATGTAGTGATGGGGCTGGAAAATCGGATAGTCTACGACCTGGTGGATGTGGTAGAGGGTCGTTGCCGGTTGCGGCAAGCCATGATCCGGGACAAACGTCTCAGCGAGCTGTATTTGCTGCCGGCTGCCCAGACGCGCGATAAAACTGCCGTCAGCCCGGAGGACATGGTCCAGGTCACCGAACAACTGCGCCCGGAATTCGACTATATCCTCATTGACTCGCCAGCGGGCATTGAACAGGGGTTCAAAAATGCCATCGCTCCCGCCGACGTGATCCTGATCATCACTACCCCCGAGGTGTCCGCCGTGCGCGATGCTGATCGTATCATCGGTCTGATAGAAGCCGAAGGAAAGGAATCCGCCCATCTGATCATCAACCGCCTCCGGCCCGACATGGTCCGTCGCGAGGACATGCTGGCCACCAGCGACGTGGTCGAATTGCTGGCTATTGACCTGATCGGGATAGTCCCCGAAGACGAATACATCATCATCTCCACCAACCGTGGCCGTCCCGCTGCCCTGGATGACCACTCACCGGCCGGGCAAGCTTTTCGCAACATTGCCCGTCGGATCATGGGCGAGGACGTGCCCTTCTTGGCCATCCGGGAAAGCCCCGGCCTTTTGGAACGCCTGACGCGCCTGGTGCGCAGTCGCACAAAATCTGGCGGATAATCGCAGAACCCTGCCACAGGTTCCTAAATCCGCAGCAGGGTAACCCGTGCACAAATCGCCAAGGGGGAAACATGAGCATTTGGGACAAGTTGTGGGGACGTCGTGCACCGACCAGCCGCCAAATGGCTCGAGAACGGCTGCAATTGGTGCTGGTGCATGATCGAACGCGAATCTCTCCCCAGCTTTTGCAGACATTGAAAAACGAGATCATAGAAGTCATCTCCCGGCATGTGGACATTGATCGCGAAGGCGTGGAAGTCACCTTCACCCAGAGCCAACGCCAGAGCAGATTGGTGGCCGACATCCCTCTCCAAGGGGGGCGCAGCAAGTCAGCAGGTTAGCAGAGCTTGGCACATGAACCGAAAAATTTGGCGTAGGTTTGACTTTGTCCTATTGGCCGCCACCATTCTGCTGATCATATTCGGGGTGGCCATGATCTATAGCGCGACCATCAATACTCCTGGTTTGGAAGGCCTGGCAACCCGCCAGGCCATTTATGCGGTGGGCGGGTTGCTCCTGATCCCTCTCCTGGCCGCCATTGATTACCGCTTCTACGAGCATTTCACCAAACTCATTTACGTTATCACTTTACTCTTACTGGGGATGGTGTTCATCCTGGGGAGGACTGCTTTCGGCGCACAGCGCAGCGTTAGCCTGGGCCTGTTTCCGATCCAGCCCTCGGAGCTGGCGAAAATACTGCTCATCTTAGTCCTGGCCAAATTTCTGGCGACTTACGAAGAGCAGATCAACCGGCCACACATTCTGATTCTCTCATTCCTGCTGATGGCTATTCCCGCCCTTTTGATCTACATGCAACCCGACCTGGGCACTGCTTTAGTTTTGTTGGTGGTCTGGTTGGCCATGACCCTCATGGCTGGTTTACATCTGCGATATCTGGTCCTGTTAGGGTTGGCCGGAGGATTATCCACACCGGTGTTCTGGCTTTCCATCCATGATTACATGCGCCGCCGGTTGTTGATCTTCCTGAACCCAGCCCTGGACCCGGAAGCCAGCTATAACATCGGTCAGGCTTTAATCAGTATCGGTTCTGGAGGAATCCTGGGCAAGGAGTTCGCCAGCGGCAGTCAGAGTCAACTTCACTTTCTCCGCGTGCGGCATACGGATTTCATCTTCTCGGTGATCGGGGAGGAAATGGGACTGGTTGGGGCGCTGTTGCTCTTTGCCTTGCTGATTATCGTGCTTATGCGCATCATCCGGGTTGCACAACTGGCCCGTGATACCTACGGTCGCCTGATCGCCTGTGGAGTGGCGACGATAATCTTCTTCCAGAGCATGGTGAACATCGGGATGAATTTGAACCTGCTGCCTGTCACCGGCATCCCGTTGCCTTTTATCAGCCAGGGGGGTAGTTCGCTGGTCACCCTGCTCATTGGTGAGGGATTGGTGCAAAGCGTGATCATGCGCCACCGCAAAATCGAGTTCTAATGTAACGCGGTTAAACTTGTAAATTACCCAATGAACGCCCGACAACGCTTCCAGGAAACCATACATCATGGATATCCAGACCGCATCCCTTACTACGAATGGAAGGTGCGGGAAGATGTGCTCGCACAATGGTACGAACAGGGGATGCCCTTCGGAATGACCGCCGAGGAATACTTCGCTTTGGATCGCTGGGAGGTGCTGGGTCACGACGAAGACGTGCCCCTTAACCTGGACTCTTTGCCCGACTTTGAAGGCGAGCTAAAGGAGCCAGCCGACTTCGAGCGTCTCAAACGCTGTTATGATCCCGTCACGCCGGGCCGCTATCCCGCCGACTGGTCAGATCACGTGGTTCGCTGGCGCCAGCGCGAACATGTCCTGGGCATCGTGGTCTGGGGAGGTTTTCTGGAATCGCTGGGCGTGGGGGACTGGCGCAGCCTGGCTAACCTGCTCTACCACTTTCACGACGCGCCTGAACTGGTGGAGGATGCTGCCAGTCACCTGACCGATTTCGCCATCGCCACCGTCGGGCGAGCTGTAGAAGAAGTCGAGTTCGATTTCGCCCTGCTTTACGAACCCTGTGCCAGCAATCACGCCCCGGTCTTCGGCCCGCAGCACCTGCGGCGTTTCATGCTGGGCAATTACCGGCGGTTGACCTCGTTCCTGCGCGCCAGAGGAATTGACCTGATCATTGTCTGGACCCAGGGCGCTGTAGGACCCATGATCCCCGTCTGGATAGAAGGTGGGATCAACGGGCTGTGGGTGTGCTCGGCGGCAGCGGGCGGGGTAGATTACACCGAGCTACGCAAACGTTACGGGCCAGACCTGGTGCTCCTGGGCGGAATTGACTCGCGGGCACTCTACGAGGACCGAGCGGCGATTGACCGGGCCATGGCTCACGTGCCTGCGTTGCTGGCCCAAGGAGCGTATATCCCCATGGCCGATGAGCGGATACGCCGCGGCGTGCCTTTTGCCAATTACTGTTATTACCGCGAACAGATAACAAAACTGGCTAAGCGGTAAGCTCACCGTCCAGATAAGCATTTCCCTTACCGCAGAGATGTGGATGCCACAGAGTTCCTGCCTTTCCCATTTTCCTCAGCGTCCTCTGCGGTGAGTTCCACCTCGCCAGACACTTACCAGATAGGGAGAACAAGAGTATGACCGATAAACCCGTGCGTGTGCGCTTTGCCCCCAGTCCGACCGGTTATTTGCACGTCGGCGGAGCACGGACTGCCCTCTACAACTGGCTTTTCGCCCGCCACCATGGCGGAACCTTTATCCTGCGCATCGAGGACACCGATCGCACCCGCTATGACGCAAAAGCGTTGGAGGACATCTTCGACAGCCTGCGCTGGCTGGGTTTGTATTGGGACGAGGGTCCTCAGGTTGGTGGGGCGTACGGCCCCTACGCCCAATCCGAGCGGCTGGCAATCTATCAAAAATATGCCAGACAACTGGTGGATGAAGGCCACGCTTACTATTGCTATTGCAGTCCGGAGCGCCTGGCCCAGATGCGGGAACAACACGACCGGGGTGGACAAACCGGTTACGACCGCCACTGCCGTTATCTGACGGCCAAACAACGAGCCGACTACGAGGCCCAGGGCATCGTGCCTGTGGTGCGCCTCAAAGTGCCCCTGGAAGGGCAAACCACTTTTTACGACGTAATCAGAGGCCAGACCACGGTGGACAACACCACCCTGGACGATCTGGTATTGCTGAAATCCGACGGATTCCCTACCTACCATCTGGCAAATGTCGTGGACGATCATTTGATGGAGATCACTCACATCATGCGCGGCGACGAATGGCTGCCATCGGTGCCGCGGCATGTGCTGATTTACCAGGCGTTCGGTTGGGAGATACCGATATATGCCCATCTCCCGATCATCCTTTCCCCCACGGGAAAAGGCAAGCTCAGCAAAAGACACGGCGGCGTAGAGGTGCGCTACTTCCGCGAACGGGGGTATCTGCCAGAGGCGATGGTGAACTTCCTGGCCCGTGTGGGCTGGTCCTACGACGACAAAACCGAGCTTTTTACCCGCGAGGAACTGATCGCTCACTTCGACCTGAATGGGGTCAACAAGTCACCGGCGGCGTTCTCCTATGAAAAACTGGAATGGATGAACGGCGTGTACATCCGCAATCTGCCCGCCGATGACTTGGTCCAACGGCTGGTGCCATTCCTGGCCACAGGGTTGGGCATTGAGGAGAACGAGCTGAGGAAAAGACGGGAACTGAGGGAGTTAGTGCCTCTTGTGCAGGAGCGTCTTAAGACCTTAGCCGACATCACGGATTGGGCCGATTTCTTCTTCGTGGAGGAGATTACTTACGATCCTCGACTGCTCATTGCCAAGAAAACCACTCCTGCCGATTGCGTTTTCGCTCTCGATCGTACCCTGGAGCTTCTGGCAAGCCTGCCCGATTTCTCAGAAGAAGCGATGGAAACAGCCCTGCGCGGGCTGGCCGATGATCTGAACATGAACCCCGGGCAACTTTTCGGCATCATCCGTGTGGCCGTCACCGGCAAGACCGTCACGCCCCCCCTGTTTGGCACACTGCGCATTTTAGGCCGTGAGCGGGTGTTATCTCGCCTGGCTCGTGCCCGCGAGGTTGTGTTACAGTTAGCTGCTTGAGGAACGCTGGATGTCTTTATAACCCAAGTCTTCGACAATGAGTTAAACGGTGTAGGGGCGCAACATGCTGCGCCCCTATTTCTTCGCCGCACGGTTACTTCCATCACAGGTCAATTGCCACGCCAAGTTCAATCGCCAGATCGCGCAACTGGCTCAGCACAGCCTCAGGTAACGGCACACCATGGGCTTCCCGTTCGCGCTCCTTCTCCCATTCGATCTCTCCTGGAATGTAGATACGCTCCACTCCCTCGGCCCGCGCCGAGCCCCGGATAGTGGTCAGCATTTGCTGCATCCGCGACTCGAATTCAGCCCGCTCGGCGAAGGCAGCCACGTCTAGCGCCTGGAAGAAAAAGCCCACCGCCGAGCGCCGATCGAGATCGTGCAGCGAGGGGATAGCCGGCCCAAAAGGAGAACCGGTCAGCACACCGGCCAGAGCATCGTTGACCAGCGCGATGCCGTAACCTTTGGGCCCACCGATGGGGAGTAGCGTGCCCTCCAACGCTGCCTGCGGGTCCTCAGTGGGTCGGCCTTGGAAATCCAGCGCCCATCCCAGGGGGATTTTCTGGCCCTGGCGAGCCGCCAGGCGGATTTTGCCCCGCGCCACGTTGGTAGAGGCCATGTCCAGCACAACAGCCACTTCCTCACCGGTAGGGATGGCCACGCATACCGGGTTGGAGCCCAGGAGTGGTTCTACCCCGCCCCACGGAGCCATGCTAGGGGCTGCGTTAGAGATAACCACGCCGATCATCCCTTTTTCCAGGGCCATCATCGCGTAATAGGCGGCAATGCCGAAGTGATTGGCGTTGCGCACACCCACACTGCCCACCCCGTATTTCTCCGCCCGTCGAATGGCCTCCTCCATCCCCCGCACACCAGCCACTTGACCGAAGCCGCCACCACCATCCAACAGGGCAGTCGCCCCTTTTTCCCGCACCAGCGTGACCTGAGTATAGGCGGCCATCAACCCCCGTTGTACTTTGTGGATATAGGCCGGCAGGCGGAGCACGCCGTGCGAGCCGATGCCACGCAGGTCGGCGCGCACAATGACACGGGCGATGAGGTCTGCTTGGTCGGCAGGTACGCCCACTTTTTCCAGCAACTTTTGACACACATCGTGCAGCACGTCGGCCGGGATTCGGATCTCTTGTGTCACGCTTTTCCCTTTCTCACCATTGAAACGCAGAGAGCACCGGGTCGTTTTTTAGAACTCCGCGTCTAGGCGGTGCGTTTGTCCCCTTGTAAGACGAGGTACCAAGATAGTACAAATTGAAACCGGCGATTTTTGCGCAAAATTAGGGTACAAATCAACCACGAGATACGCTCAACTACTCGGGATTGACACAGACAAAGTTAGTAGCATCGTCCGTGCTACCGGTCCCCTTATATTGTGCAACCTGCGGATATGGACAGAGGGGGCGGGTGAAAACCACTTTACCATCCTTTACCTTAGATGCGATGATCATGTCCGGTGCGATGCCATTCTCCACCCATTGCTCCAACGCCGCAAGTGCATCGAAAGTATCGGGCCCCTCGCCTCCGCGGCAGTGCCCTACGCCGGGCGCCAGGAATAGACGCAAGAACTCCTGCGTCTCGGCCTCACTGCCTATCTCGGCCACCACGTTGTTATAGTAGTTAATGGTGTTCCGTGGGGCGATGTTTTGGTCGGACCAGCCGTGCCACAGGATGAGCTTGCCGCCGAGCTCCTTGAAAGCAGTAAGGTCTGGATCGGTCGCGTTGAGGATAGGCCCATACCTGGCGTCTGCGTCATAAAGGATCGCGAAGTCCTCCGGGTCGGTGAAGTCGAAGGTCGTCCAGTCCCAGTTCGGGTCCTCAAAGACTATGCCCTTAAAGTAACCCTGGGGGATGACAAACGGCTCACCGATGTGACCGGGCCAGCCGAGTTCGCTACCCGGTTCGTAGCCGGGCCAGAACTGCTCCCCCGTGGTTGGATCCTTCAGCCCTTCGTAGACTTTCTTGACCGAATCCACCTGTCCCGCCGTGAGGCAATCGGGGGCGTCCTCGCCCTTGCACAGAAGTGTCGAGGGGTCAAAGTCACATTTTCGTGGATCGTCAATGAGCCCGTCCTCGACACCGTCCAGCGCGTCACAGGCGGCGAGTGCTGCCTCGTGGATGAGCGCCAGTTTTTCTACCGGGATGGCGCTGGCCTCGTTCCTGTGCGTCACGTAAGAAGGCCAGGTTTCACCCGGCCACATGCGCGTCGGGCAGTTCGCGGGCGCACCGGAAACGATGCCATCGTAGTCAGCCGGGTATCGCTGAGCCTCCGCCAGTCCTTGCTGACCGCCGCCCGAGCACCCGGTAAAGTACGAATACTGCGGGGGCTGGCCGTAGTAGGCCTCGATAATCGCTTTGGCTTTGCGGGTCATCTCGTGGATTGCCCGATACCCAAAGTCAGACCACAGCCCCGGATTGCCCAGCATCCAATCGCCCAGCACGATTGCCTCGCTCTGGTGACCGCCATCGGTACTGGCCGTGGCGTAACCCTTGGTGAGCTGGCCGAGCATGGCGGGGTAGTTGATTCCACCCGCCAGGGCGCCGTTCCCGACCCCATTGAACCGGCCGTTCCATTTGTCAGCCGGCGGCATCCACACCTCAAAGTTGATCGCCGGCGACACTGTGCCTGCCACCCGGCAAAAGGGCACCGGAACAGAGACTTGGCCGAAGGCAGACTTGGGCGACTTCCAATCGGGGCCATAGACGACTATTCCCGGCGACTCCTCAATCGGCTTTTTAGTGATGAACTCGGCGGCCGTAATTGTTGTGTTCGGCAACTTGAGGTCTTTCAGGCTCTCGCACGCCACGTCGGTCGGCGCTGGGGTGGCGATGGACTGAGCGATAATCTTCGGGGCGGTGGACGGCGAGGCGTAGGTGGCAAGAAGCAACAACACCACCATTGTAACGAGAAAGAGTGTACGCTTCATTGGTAACCTCCTCCCTACTTATTACGTGACCCTAATTTTGCGCAAAAATCGCCGGTTTCAATGTGGTGCAAACCCTCACCACCAAAACCTTTATTCCCGCGACCTGATCACGTTGTCCTCATATTCCATATCAAACCACCACTTGCTATCTGGATGATCCTTGCCCAATCCAAGAAAATAAACGGCTCTGATGGCGATTAGCTGGGCCAGACGGGAATGCATGACCATGACGCGTACCAGGTTATGAAACCAGGTTGGCGGATTGGTCCACGGGCAGCTCTTGACGCAGCGGTTGCACATCGTGCCATTTTTGTTCGTGAAATTGAAGCTGGCACAGCGCCTCGTATCCAGCTTCCAGGTCTCGTAGCCATTGTACATCACCTTGTCGCCCATGGGGATGGCTCGACTGGGACAGTTCTGCGCACAGATGTTACAATTTTGGCAGAAGTTTTGCAGACCAAAATCAATGGGCTTGTCTGGAATGATTGGCATATTGGTGAGAACAGCGGCAGCTTTGAAACCAAGCCCCAGGAATGGGTTCAGGATAATCCCCGTCCGACTTACCTCGCCTATACCCGCCAAAAGCAACAAAGGGGGCAGCAGAACCGAGTACCTGTTGACAAAGGAAGGCCCATACTGGGCAGCAGCATCCCAGCCCAACCGCCTGATGTAATTGGCGATAGTCTCGGCGACCATACCCAGGTGTTGATAAGCCTGGAAGCTTATGGGATCACCCATCCAGTCCGAGCCTGTAGAGGCATGTACCGCATTCCATTCTTTGCGCATCACTATGACGATGGCATTTTCATACCTGGCGTCAATAGGGTTTCCTTGCTTGTCATGGCTATAATAAGCAAATTCTGGCACCCTGCACGTACCCATGAGATCGGCTTTCAAGAAATAACCCACGGCTTTGATATGGCGGGTCAGCACTTCAGGGTCCTGAGGAATTGGCGCGATCTCTGGGGCTACCGGGTTGGGCTTAATCAGCGATATATGGTTAATTACATCTTGCTGCGCCGCAGAGAGGGGATATTTACCGGGAAGGCTTCTTTGTACGCCTTTCTGAACCACTGGGCCATACTCACCACGGGCGGCCAGATCATAGGCGGTGTTGCGCAGATCAATGCGCTGAACAGCATCGGTAATGATGGTAGTAGGTCTGTCCACCCGTCTGACACGATCCATGGGGAAGGGCCCTAGCCGTTGTTTGTTATGCAGGACGCCCCTTTTTTCCCGGGTTTCCACCAATTATCTCCACCAAGCAACCATTAGACTTTATCGGGAATAAGCCGTCTCACGCAAAGGCGCAAAGGCTTGTCCTAAGCGCAGCCGAAGGAACGCCAAGGTTATTAGTGGGAAAATGGCTTGTTGGCTGTGACAATCGTGGTTTTTCTGTTTTTTTCTTTGCGAACTTGGCGGCTTGGCGTGCGCCTCTTACACTTTGGGATGCGGCGATGGCCTGTTTGCCTATCCACGTCGAGCCCATCTGACCATCGCCGCACAAGACCACTTTGTTTTCTACCAGCCGGACCTTATCACCTATCTCTGATCAAAAGGTGGAGCCGGGTAGAAGAAATCCGCCGTAGCCTGATCCTTGGGCCATACCAGCTCCAGTTTGCCATTCTGCCACTGAATGAGCGGGTTCAAGACATTGCCCGTGCCATCCGCGTTGAAGGTCACCGGACCAACCACGGTCATCATATCGGTGGCGGCTATGGCATCCCGGATCGCATCTCGGTCCAACGTGCCGGCCCTTTCAATGGCGTTCGCCAGGATCTGTACACAAGCATAGGCTGGCCCTGTCAGCAGATCGGCGGGCCTTCCGAACTCAGCCTGGTACTTCGCGTTGAGTTCCTCCACTCCTGGGAACTTCTCTCCATGGTGCCATCCAGGGAAGATGGTCACATACTCGCCAACCGTTCCCAACGTTTCTCCCCAGGTGACGTTCTCCGGAGCTCTGATGATCAGACTGAACTTGGGGGTCCAGCCAAGTTCGGCCATCTGCTTGAACATTGCTACCCCGTCTGGCTGAGTGGGCATCCCGAAAAGGGCCTCCGCCCCGGCCGCCTTGGCCTTGAGGATCATGTCCGAGAAGTCTTCGGTCTTCGGAGCATATTGCTCGTAGACGACCACTTCATACCCGTACTTGGGGGCGTTCTCTTTCCACAATCCGCACAACTCCTTGCCCCAATCGGTTTTCTCCTGGAAGATGGCTATCTTGGTGGGTCTTTCACCCTCAGGGATTTCGGCGTTGAGGATTTCGAACACATCTCGGGCCTGGGCAGGCGACTTGGGGAACGGCGAGAACAGGTACTTGTAGCCCTGCTGGTGAATCGAGTAAAGGGCAAAGGCAATGCCAAGATAGGGCACCTTGTTCTTTTCAGCGATGGCTGCGGTAGCAGCATGCATGTCACTGCCGGCGCCACCCAGGTAGGCTACTACGTTCTGCTCGGCGTAGAGGGTCTCCAGTTTACTCACGGCCTTGGTGGGGTCGGATTCGTCGTCGTAGATGGTCAGGCGGATGGGTATTTTCTTACCATATTCTTTCACATACACCCCTCCAGCCGCATTGATGTCCTGTACGGCGAACACATACCCTGGTTTCACCTGGGTGCCTAGCGAACCGAATTTCCCTGTGAGCGGAATGGACGCGCCGACCTCTATGAATTCTGGAGCTGGCGGCAGTGACACTTCCGTGGGTTTGGGAGTCTCCGTGGGCTTGGCCGCCTCCGTAGCCTTCGGGGTCTCCGTAGGCTTTACTACCTCCGTAGGCGGGGCCTGTGTGGGGGTGGGGGCACAGTTGGTCACCAGCGCGCTCACCAGGAACACGACCACCATCATGGTTACCAGTCTAGCTCTCATCGCTAATCCTCCTTAGAGTTATGGCGACAAATTGTTTTCAAAACTCGAATTCTTCCCGCAGCATCACGTCATAGGCAGCCTCCTTTCCCGGTTGACCAGGAAATCAACCGCTGGCAAGTCAATCATCAGTTGTCTGGAAAGATACTTTCACTCCCCGCTCTTTTGAACGACGGGCAAACGCCGCTTGCATCTTTTTCCAGGCCTCGACAAACCCGCCGGGCAAGAAGAGGACCACCAGGATGAACAATATGCCGAATACAATCAGGTGGAGCTCGACCAGCTTCAGGGCCAAAAGCTCTCGGACGACAACAAAGAACAACGCGCCTATGATGGGGCCAATAATGGTGCCCGCGCCGCCGATGTATACCATCATCATGGAATCAAAAGTCCACTCAGGGGAAAACGGGAACCGGGGGTAGTAGCCGACGTGGTAATAAGCAAAGGCGCCTCCGCTCAGGCCGGCAAAGAAGGCGCTGATGCTCAAGGCCAAAAGTTTGTGTTTCAAGGCACTGACTCCCAACGATTCCGCCGCCTCTTCTTCTTCTCGGACGGCCATCATCCCCAGCCCCAGCTTCGAATTGACCAGGAGATAGGTCGTTCCCGTGATAAGCAGGGCCAGGACCAGAAAGAAATAATATCGAGGGACAAGCTGATAAGTAGCGAGGTCTTGAGGCCGGAGAGAGGAAATATCAGAAAAAACGTTGCCGACGGTGATGTAGAGTATCTGGGCCAGCGCCAACGTGCCGATAGCGAAATACACCCCCCTGAGCCTGAAAGCAGGGATTCCGATCAAGAGAGCAAAGGCCACAGCCAGGAGGCCTCCCGCCAGCACGCTGGGGAGGAGGGACCATCCTGACATCCAGAGGAAGCGAGTTGACAGAGCTCCCAGACCAAAGAAAGCCGCATGGCCCAGGTTGGTCTGTCCGGTATAACCCCCCAGGATGTTCCAACTCGAGGCCAGGCAAATATAAAGGAGGACCAGAAGTGCCAGGTTGATGATGTTATCTTTTTTCACCACCACAGGGAGGAGAACCAGGATCGCGATGAGCAGGGCAATGAAGATAACTTGTTTTCTACCCATTGGCTACCTTTCCTTTGTGCCGAATAAGCCCTGCGGCCTGAAAACCAAAACCAGGATGAAAAGAACGAGGCCGACCACTTCTCGGTAGGTGAGAGTTAAAAAATATCCGGTGGCTGATTCCGTAACCCCCAAAACGATGCCCCCGACAAAGGTCCCCATGAAACTTCCCAGCCCACCCAGGACCATCACAATGAGCCCTTTGAGAGTCCAACTCATCCCCATCCCTGGGTCTATGGAATAACCAACACTTACCAGACATCCCGCCGCTCCGGCCAGCGCAGCCCCCATCACAAAAGACAAGAGGTACACCCTCTGAATATCAATTCCCATCAGAGTGGCCGCCTCCCAGTTTTCCACGGTGGCCCGGAGAGCTTTACCGGTGTAGGTTCTCCGCAGGAATAGATCAAGGGCGAAAAGAGCAATGAGAGCGATACCCAGGCTCGCCACCCGCACGATGGGGAAACGCACCCCAAGAAACGTGAATGCCATTCTAGAATAGGAGGTGGTGATACCCCTGGTATCAGCGGTCCACAGACGGAGAGCCACGTTCTGCAGAATCAGGGAGAGTCCGAATCCGACCAGGAGGGTGTTCTGTATCTTGGCCTCTTCGGTGAGCTTTACCATGTGGGCGAAGAGGAGTTTGTAAAGGACCACCCCGATCACAAGTAAGAAAACCATGGTCAAAGGGAGGGTGAGGAAAGGATCCACACCACGGAGGGTGAAGGCCCAAAAGCTGGCGTAGCCACCCAGCATCAAAAGCTCCCCGTGGGCCACATTGAGAAACTTGGTGACCCCAAAGACCAGGGAAAGGCCCACCGCCGCTAACCCATACAAGGCGCCCACCAGCAATCCAAAAACCAGGCTCTGAGCCAGAGGTACAAACATGGAAACCTCACTTTCAAGATGTCTATCCCAGATATGCGCGTCGCACAGACTCGAAGGACAAGAGATCTTCTCCCGTGCCCTGTCCCACGATCCGACCGTTCTCGATCACATAAGCCCTGTGCGCCAGCTCCAGGGCCGCCCGAACGTTCTGCTCTACCAGCAGGACGGTAACTCCTTGCCTGTTTATTTCCGTGATCATCTCGAAAATTTGTTCCACCAGTATGGGTGCCAAACCAAAAGAGGGTTCATCCAGCAGCAAAAGCTTGGGTTTAGACATCAAGGCCCTGCCGATGGCCAGCATCTGCCGCTCGCCGCCGCTCAGAGTCCCTGCCCGTTGGTTTTTTCTCTCCTCAAGGCGGGGGAAGATTTCGTACACCCACTTCAAGGTCTGATCTTTATCCTTCCTGGCCCGGGCGACAAAGGCTCCCAGTTCCAGATTCTCGAGGACGCTCATCCCGGTAAATATCTTGCCCCCTTCAGGCACCTGGGAGATGCCCAACTCCACGATCCGGTGAGCTGATTCCTTGCCCAAGGAGTGATCCTGGAAGCTGATGCTACCTGAAGCAGGTTTAAGTAACCCGCTGATGACTCGCAGGGTGGTGGTTTTTCCCGCGCCGTTAGAGCCAACGAGGGCGACAAGCTCTCCCTCATCCACCTGTATAGACACGTCCCAAAGGACCTGGAGGTCTTTGTAAGCAGCGTTTATTCCAGATAGTTTAAGCATGAGCCTTACCCAAATAGACTTCTATGACTCGCGGGTTGTGGACGATCTCCTCTGGGAGACCTTCTGCTATCTTTTCCCCATAATCTAACACGATGATGCGATCAGAGAGCCCCAAAATCGCTTTGACGATGTGCTCCACCACCAGGATGGTGATCCCCGAATCCCTGATCTGCTTGATCAACTGCATAGCCTCCTCAGCCTCTCCAGGGTTCAGGCCAGCCATAAGCTCATCCAGGAGAAGTAGTCGGGGTTTTGCTGCCAGAGCTCTGGCCAACTCCAGCCTTTTGCGTTCCATCAGGGTGAGGTCCTTAGCCAAAGCCTCCGCTTTATCCAGCAGGCCCACCCGTTGGAGGCTGGCTCTCGACTCTTCCGCCGCCACTCTGAGGTTTCCGGTCGGCTCCCGGCCATATACTCTGCCCACCATCACGTTCTGCAGGGCGGTGAAATTGAGGAAAGATTTAGTTAGCTGGAAGGTTCTCGCTATGCCTTTCTGGCACGCCCGACAGCGCGGCAGGCCCGTGATGTCCTCCCCCCGGAACGTTATCGTACCAGAATCGGGTTTCAGGAATCCGGTGATCAGGTTCAAAGTAGTGGTCTTTCCTGAACCGTTGGGACCGATCAGGCCGACGATCTCGCCCTCCTCGATCTCAAAATCCAGATTATGGATTGCCATCAAGCCCCCGAAGGACTTGCAGAGCCTTTCGACCTTTAGGAAGTGCAAATTTTCCCTCCGCTATCCCTTTTTGGCTACGGGTTGATTCATGCGCTGGCACTCTTCAGGCGGCATTGATTCCATCTCCACGAAGATGATGGCCCCGGATGGACAGTTCTGCGCACACGTTCCGCACTCGAGGCAGATGTCCACATTGATCCGGCTCTTGGTCTCGCCTTCCTCAATAGCGCCGCTCGGACATCCCGCCACACAAACTCCACACAGGATACAATCATCGGTGACCAGATAAGGCATCGCTTCTTTCTCCAAAATAGCCTGCGAAGACGCTTCTCACTTTACCCAGCATATACTCTTTCTGGATCGATCTCTTCCCGAATCAACCGAACTTGCTCTGCCGTCGGTGGCTCAGTGGTAGACACGGCGTCTGGCACAATAGGCTGGAAGGAAAGATTCGCCAGGACATCCTCCACCGTGTTGCCGGGATGGATTGATTCCAGGCGCATTCTTTTGCTCTCAGGGTCGAAGCCAAAGACGGCTTTGTCGGTAATCACCCGGCTGGGCCCTCCCTGCAACCCTGCCGATGCCCGCTCTCCGTACCCTCGCAGGTAACCGGGGCTCGTGACAAAGGACACGGCCTCGTTCAGCTTGCGGGCCTCGTGACGGATAATAATGATCGTGCGGCGGGCACTGGATGCGATGTCGTTAGCGCCGCCACTGCCGACGAAATGACGGAATTTACCCTTGGGATCACCAAGTAACGTCGTATTCAGGTTGCCGTAGGCATCGGTTTCGAGGCCGCCCAGAAATCCCACATCCACCAGACCTCTGTGCAACACCATGCCCAGCATGTCCACAAAGCTGCTCAGGATCTTGGCCCGATACCAGACTCGAGGATCGGCGAGACCAACCCCGGTGTGAATGGGCTCTGGGTCAACCACGCCCAGCTCAAAAAGGATCGTGATGTGCGGCGCGTGGGTGCGCTTGGCCAGGAACGTCGCCACCACCGGCAGGCCAAGCCCTACAGCCACAATCTCGCCGTCTTTCAGTTCGCGCGCGCCGGCCACGGCCATCAATTCAAAGGGGGTGTACTCAGGTTCCGATTTCATTGTTCCTTTCCCTCCCACCTCAGTACCCCAAAATCGGATCGGCTATCAGGTTGTTCAGGTGCTTCAGGCCACCGACCAGTTCCAGATAACCCCAGTGATCCTGGACCCCGTACACGTACTTATCCAGGTACTTTTGGAATCCCTCCGGTGTTTTGGTAGCTTCTGCATAATGTCTGATGTGCTCTGCATCGTAATCATAGGCGCGGTACACGGAAGTGGGATGAGCAGCGAAGGGTAAGTGCACCACATGGGAGACTCTAAACCCGGGAATCAATGTTCGCTCTGGCTCGCGGCGAATCACTTCAGTGGGCACGAGATGTTCGGTGATGACAATGGTGCGCTTACTGGCTTTCACCTGCTCCTCGTTATCCCAGCGAGGCCCCATGATCCAGGCATTGCCCCCCTCGTCGGCCACCTGGACCTGCACAACTGCCACATCGGGTATCAAGGGCTTCAGCACCAGCCAATTGTCTCCGGTAAAGGGGTCGTCCACATATCCGATCTCCGCAGGCGCCAGTTCCTGCAGACGCTTGAGAATATCAGACCCGCGCAGAGAGCGTATTGGAATAAACGGCAAACCGAGGGCCCCGGCCAGGTAACGGAAGGCCAGCGAGAGACTGCTGTATTCCTCCGCAACCAACGTTCCCTCCTCGATACCCCGATTCACACAATTGAGCCGGCCGAAACGGTCCAGGGAGCCACCGCCATATATGATGCGCTCCACGGCCCCGGCGCCGGCGAGCATATCCGCATCCATGGCTCCCACGCACTGTGAGACCGTCAGCCTGCGGATGCCCTGGCGGATCACCTCGCGCGCGAATGCCATATTGCAGCGGGTGATCGCGAACCCAGACAAAGCGACATGCGCTCCCGACGGGATAGATGCCACTGCTTCGGCAAGGGTGGAGAGTTTGGTCATGTCTGCCCCTCCATCAATCGAATGTTGGCCGCGACTCGAACAGAACGAGCAGCAGGTGACACATCCCGTCTTCAAGCTTGATTTCGGCCAATTCTACAGGACAGTCCAGGGTCTCCTCAATGGCCAGCACCACCAGGTTGGCCGGTATACAGGTGAACGGTTCTACCCCCTTGTCCACCAGCCGCTGTTCCACCTGGGTATGCAAGCACCCTTGCACTCGCAGATGCAGCAGCCGGCCATCTACCTCGTGAGAGATGCTGGCCACGATACCCTCTTCTTTCAATATCTGCTCGATGGTGCTGATCGCCGTTTCCACATCCGGGCTCGTGATCCTGGGCAAGCACCTGTCCCGGAAGTAGTCGCGCCCCACCGTCGTGACCCGGAAACGCGCGCCCTTGCCGCGCTCGTCCCAGAAAGCCTTCTGCAGGTCGTAGACAATGCTGTTCACGTAATCCAGCGGAACATCCTGGTTGCTCATGCTTCCCCCTCCTTGTAGTACGGCGAGTTCCAGACCTCGGAATATACCAGTTCATTCAATGGAATGCGGGGACGAGGCCGATGGGGGCGCGTGGGGTGACCGACGGCAATGATGCTGATCACTTTGAACCCCTCCGGCACAGCGAGCAGGTCTTTCAAGCGCTCTTCGTCGCGGATGTCAATGCATGGAGCGATCACCCAGCAGGCACCCAGACCGAGGGCTGTGACCATCAGCAACATGTTTTCGATGGCCGCTGAAGTATCGTAGGGAAGATCCCATACATCCTTTTTGCCGCAAACCACAATGCTGACCGGCGCATCGGCGAGGAAGGCAGAAACCCGCCCGGAGGTCAGTTTTTCAAAGGCCGCTTTCTTCTTCGCCTCGTCCTCAAGGCTGGAGAAACGTTCCTGCATCTTCTTGGTCACAAACTCGGCAGTGAACCGGCGGCCGCTGCCTCCACCGGCAATGGCCCCAAGCTGCTTGCGCGTGGCCGGGTCTTTGACGATGATAAAGCGCCACGGCTGCGCGTTCTCCCCGGAAGGCGCCTGGCGCGCAGCCTCCAGTATCAACTTGAGGTCTTCCTCCGACACCGGTTCGTCGGTGTACTCCCGGATGCTACGGCGATCTTGAATGATCTTCATCGCGGCTTCGACCAAGTCATACTGTTCTGGCATCTTGATTCTCCCTTCGGATTTCTTCACGTAAACTCAGAACGGCGTCCTTTCGTCTCCCACTTTGTCAACCGCCCATTACCGGCGGGAAAAAACAAACCCGTTGTCCTTCCATCACCTGGTAGTCTGGACTACGAACACGGCCATCTACGACAATGAAACCGACCTCCTCCAACGGAATGTGCAGTTGTTGGGCGATGTCTGCGAGGGTGGTACCTGGATTCACTTCCTTGCACATGGCCCGTCCTTCCAGACCACCCAGCTCTCCGTAGACCTGTATCTCGACTTGCATTGTCCGATCCAGGGGCTACAATCCCTCTGTGGTTTTGGCTAACTCCTCCGGCGGGATGTCAAACACCGCATTGCGGGGGGGTAGTGGCTCACGGCAGAAAATCTCCGGCAGCCGGTCGTGGACTTCGCTGAAGCCTGCGCGACGGTTGAACTCGCGCTCGGTTCTGAGCACATCCTCCTCGGCCCGCTCCAGGTCTTCCACGGTCCAACCCCAACCATAGCGCCCGTTGAGCAAATCCACCATCAACTGTGGATCGTCCACTACCGGTGGGCGGGCGAAAAGGCATAAGCCTGTCATATCCAGCATGGCCGCTATACGTTGTAACTTCCTGGATAGTTCTGCCTGCCCCTCGCGGCTCAACGGATCCACTGTCTTGACAGAGCCAATGGCATTGCCTGCCGTGTGATCGGCGCCCATGGCCGAAGTAGCGTAGGTGACGCCGTTACCCTTGAGAGCTCGCGGATCGTAGGCGGGGAAAGCCTGCCCGCGGGCCACCGGGATGCGTTTTGCTCCCAGCACCCGGCCGGTGACCGCGGCTCCGTTGCCGAGCAGCCGGCCCAGCACCGTGCCTTCTTTCACCTGGCGCAGGAGATTCAGTGCAGCCTGGGCATCGCCGAACTGAGCCAACCCGGCGTCCATCGCCACCCCAATGGCTGCGCCCATCTCAATCGAATCCAGGCCCAGGTCGTTGCACATGTAGTTGAGCCGGGCGATGTCGTCCAGGTTGCTGATGCCCAGGTTGGATCCTAACAGTACCAGTGTCTCATATTGCAACGTGGAAACGATGGGGCCGCCGTTCTCATCAACGAAAACATTACAGCAACGTATCACACAGCCCGCCATACAGCGCACGCCGATTTTACCGCCGCGGGCCAGAATGGTCTCGCGCAGGCGCGGGCCGCAGATTTCCTGCACCGCTTCGAACTGCCCCGAGCTGAAATTACGGGTGGGCAGGGCGCCGATCTCGTTTACCGCCAACATGGTGGCCGAAGTGCCATAGAGATGCATGGAGCCTTCTTTGCCCGTCTTGGGATTCTCGATCAGCTCCTGGGCGAAGCGGCGCGCCGCACGACGGAAAAGGTCCTCGTCGGCCAGTGGTAAGGGGGGAGCACCTGTGTCATCAATCACCAACGCTTTGAGTCCTTTGGAGCCCATCACCGCCCCCAGCCCACCGCGCGCCGCCTGGCGTCCGGGCTGCTTGGTGAGATCTTCAGTGACGGCTATCCCCGCCCCGGCCAGCCCCATTTCCCCCGCCGGGCCGATGGACGCAATCGCCACTTCCTCGCCGTAGCGTTCGTGCAGGCGGGCCACGGTGTCATAGTTACCCAGGCCGCGCAGGTCGTCGGCGGGCAGCAGGTGCGCTCCGTGCGTGGTGATGTGCAGAAGGAACAGCCCGTCTTCCGCCGGCTGGCCCTCGACGACTACGGCCTTGAGCCCCAGGCGACCCAGTTTGTCACCGGCCATGCCTCCTGAATTGGCTTCTTTCACTCCCCCGGTCAGCGGACTCTTCCCGCCCACGGAAAGCCGTCCGGCACTGGAAAGGCCAGGAAGCCCTCCCAACAGGCCAGGGGCGAAGATCAAATTGTTGCCCGACCCCAATGGCTCGCAGGTTGGATCAATCTCATCTAAAAGGAGATGTGCGATCAACGCCCGCCCGCCGAACAGCTCATAAGCGGTCGGCGCGGGCTCACTGCGCACATCCAGTCGGTTCATGTCTACACGTAGGACTTTCATGCTATTCTCTCTCGCTGACAGAATTCACGACTTGGCATTAAGGATGGAGACACCAGTAGCAAGCTCGACAATGTTAAATTTGACCTCTCCCCTACCCCCTGGCCCCCTTCCCCTCTCCCGCAGCGGAGAGGGGAAGGGGGTTGGGGGATGAGGTGAGGTTCATTTTGTTGCCATTTATGTTAATCTAACATTGTCGAGCAAGTATCTCCGGCAGTATCGCCTTCCATTGGCTATGGTGGATAGGCCACCGTGTAGATGTGCCGTCCGCCGTTCAGCGGTCCTTTGAGCAGTGCCTCGACCTCCTCTGGCGAGCGCTGGGTCACCTTTTCCGTTGGCGGAAGCTTGCCTGCCGGGAAGGTAGTCATGATGTCGTTGATCAGGCGCACCAGGTAATCCAAAATCGCTTCCACGCCCGGTTTAGCTTTTTCCGGGTCGGCCAGCGACGGCTTCCCGACCACTCCTTCAGGGTAGCTGATTACGGAGAGGCCGTTAAAGCCTACCTGCTCGTGACCGCGAAGAGGTTTGTGATAAACATCCCCTCCCTTGTCCACATGATCACCAGGGATAAACCCTGCTGGCTCGTTGTCCTCTGCATACTCCAGGTGTACCATCTCCGGGAAAAGGGCCAGCGAGTAAGAGCACTCGGCTTCATCGGCGTGCTGGAAGGGGGTCTCAAAAACCCCGCCATGCTTCTTATCGAACATAAGCTTGTGAATGGGCGTCCACCAGTGCAGGGAGACCAGTACAGCGGGCACCTGGTAACGCTGGGCGAATCCGTGCAGCGCTCCAGGGATGACTTCCTCTTGGCCATGGCCGTTGATAAGAATCTGCTTGCGGAAACCGGCATTCCAGAAACCGGCGATGATCGCCCGCAGATAGGCCACGAACACCTCCTGCGGGATCATGATATTGCCCGGCATTCCCAACTGATTGGCCGGGTGAAATCCATACCATACCGGTTGGGATACGGTACAGCCCGTCTCCACCGCCGCCATCTCGGCGAGGCGGCTAACCAAAAGAGTGTCCTCGCCATAGGGTTGCGCCAGACCATGGGACTCGGTACTGCCCACCGGAATGATGATGAGGTCGTTTTTCTTGAGCCGCTCGCGCACTTCGTGGCCCGTCATGTTTTGAAAATAGACCCCATCCGTCCTGTCCAGATGAGGGCCATCCGGAGGCAATTTCCATCTGTTACCCATACCCAATCCCCTCTCTCACCCTTTAACCAGCAATGTGCAATGCCCTGGAGCCACGCTCGGTCTGCCGGGCTTCAGGATAATAACGATTGACCATTTCCACCACCAGGCTGGCCTGCTCGGCCATGCGCCGGCCGTTCTCGGCGGTGGTAAGCTGACCATGAGCGGCGACCACTGAGTTGCCGGTTTTGAGGTGTACCGGCGAAGCGATGCGGGCGATCTCCGGCGCTTCATAGGTGCGGATAAAGCCTCCTGAGGCTGGCGGGTTGTCGGTGTGGCAGTCAATGGGCGTCTTCACCGCGGCACGCAGGGCGGCGATCATCGGGAGTTGCAGGTCGCGCACCGGATTGATGCTATCTGCCCCCAAATCCGCCAGCAACTTGAATGCAGCCGGGTTGCTGTGCCCACAGTGGGCAGAGACTTTGAAAATCACGTCGGAGGGCAATTCACCATCCTTGCGCATCTGCGCTACCACCCATAACATGCCTTCGTCATAAATCAAGAAACCGCGCACCCCCAGGTCCACCCCGCGTTTGATGTCTTCGATAGCGCGCACCAATTGTTCCACACCGCGCAGCCGATAGCCGATGCGGATGCCCTGGGTTGAAAGCGCGGTCGCGCTGGTGTCGTAAGTGGCGCGCGGCCCGGTGGACATGATCAGCTCAGCACCATAATCTCTGGTGACCGCGATGTATTCCTTGATCTCCTGCCGGGTGTGACGAAACATGCCGTAAGTCTCGGTCACCCGGTTGATGGTGACACCCAGCTCCTCCGCGCGCTTCAGCAGGGCCGCCGCAGCTTCAGCGGTGTTGACCGTGGGCACCTCAATGCGAAAATGAGCCCCGTCCGGGAAAGTAGCCCCAGAGGTGGGCAGATCCCACAAATCGCTTCCGGGCAATCCCAATTTTTCCAGGTATCTGCGAGTTTCATCGAACATTGGCCTTTGCTCCTTAAGCATCTAATTTACTCCTCATGCCCTTCTGCACGATGTTCGGGCAGGGGGGGTGAATAAACCCATACCAGCTTGAGCTCGGTATCCCCAATATTCTCCAGCCGGTGCATCTTGCCCATCGGAGAAAAGATAGCGGTATCCGGGCCTACCTCATAAACCTCCTCGCCATCCTCGATCACCAAACGCCCCCGGCCGCTGATGATGTACATCAGCTCTTCGGATTCCTCGTGCTTGTGATCGGGAATCATGCTCCCCACTTCGGTGATGTTCAACCCCATGGAAGCGTTCTTCGCCCCCACATTTTTCCCCGAAAGCAGAAGCCTAGACACGCGAGGAGGGTCTTTCTTTACACCTTCAACGTCGGCCACTTTGACAATGATGGGTCGTTTCATGGAAAATATATCTCCTTTGCTTCACTGTGATTTAATAGTCTGATAGGAGGAGGACCGCACAATCTTTGAGATCAAGCCACCCTGGCTCCCAGGTGGGATGACAGCTCCTGCGCAGTCCGCCGCACAGCCTCCCCCAGTTCGATCATCCTGTTTGGAGAAAGACGGTACGCCGGTCCAGCGATGGCAATAACGGCCACTACCTGTCCATCCTTGTTCATTACCGGCGCAGCCACAGCCTTGATACCTATCTCGAACTCTTCATCGCTAACGCTATATCCCCGCTCCCGGGTCTGGCGTAGGTCCTCCCGGAAAACCGCCGGATCGCAGATGGTGTTCGGGGTGCACGGTTCCATACCCTTCGCCAGCACTGCCTCCACCGCATCCTCGCCAGCGTAAGCGAGGTAAGCCTTGCCCGAGGCCGTACAGTAGACGGGCAACCGTCGCCCTGGTTTGGCTGCGATCTTGACCGGCTGGGGGCTCTCCAACACCTCCAGATAGATCATCTCACCCTTGTCGAATACCGCTAGGTCAACGGTTTCCTGACACTCTTCCAACAGACGCTGCATAAAGGGCAGGGCCTCACGGCTCAAGTTTATCTGCTCCAATGCCAGCATCCCCAGCTCGAACAGCCGAAAACCGAGACGGTATTTCTCGGTCTCAGGGTTCTGCTGGACAAACCCCTCGAGTTCTAGGGTGCTCAGGATACGGTGGACGGTGGCTTTGTGGAGGTTGAGCCGGCGGGACAGTTCAGTGACCCCCATTTCTGGATGGTCGTGGTCAAAAGCAGTGAGGAGTTGCATCGCGCGCTGTAGAACCTGTACTGGTTGGCTCATCGTTGATCCTCCGTACAAGGTGAGGAGAAAAGAGGTTTGTCTCACAATAAGAGACATATCTCACGATACAAGACAATTATACCATGTTTCGATAGATTTGTCAAGTCCTGCTTTAGTGGCCATTCGGACGTATTTGTCGGTAGCGGTGAAAGCTGCTATAATGATTTTCGATTGCCGATTGCAAATCTGCTTTGCGGGAGGTTAACATCGCTCGTTATCCGGTTGATTTACACGTGCATACCACAGTCTCGGATGGCACGCTGACGCCCACTCAGGTGATCGAGTTGGCTGTGGCTGAGGGGATACGGGTCATTGGCATCACCGACCACGATACTATAGATGGGATCGTGGAGGCTCTGGCTGCTGGAAACCGGCTGGGGGTCGAGGTCGTGCCTGCCGTGGAGTTGGACATCAAGGACGAGGGGGAGAAAGATTTCGTCGAGTTGCATTTGCTGGGCTACGGCGTTGATTACACGGCTCCGGCTCTCATCACCGTGCTTGATCAGGTAGTACAGGCTCGCATCGAGCAGAAAGTAGCCCAGATTGAGATGCTCCAGCGCGATGGCATTGACGTCCCGGTCGAGGAGGTTTTTGCCCTGGCCAGAGGGGTGCCTGGTCGGCCGCACATTGCCCAGGTAGTGATGACCCGCAGTCCGGGCCGTTTCCCTAACAAAGAGGTTCTCTTCCGCGAGTACCTGGCTCCTGGCGGCAAGGCTTACATTCCGCGCCGCTTCTCCCTGCGCCTGGCCGAAGCGGTGGACCTGGTAGTGCAGGCGGGGGGTGTGCCGGTGCTGGCCCATCCAGGGGCTTATCCCGATGTCAGGGACCCGGAAGCGATGGTGCGCCGGGCACGGGACGAGGCAGGCATCCAGGGTTTAGAAGTGGCCTACACCTATGATAAGAACCGTCCACACTACGGGGCTTCATCCAGGCAGGTCACGGCTTTGATTGCGAAATTTGCTGCCCTGGCCGATCATCTGGGCTTGTTGAAAACCGGCGGCTCTGACTTTCATGGAATGGGCAAGAAAATCGCATTGGGCGAGCAGGGGTTGAGCTGGGAGGAATGGGTGAATCTCAAAGCCCAAATGAACCAAATCTCAACCCGGACAAGTTGTTAGTTGCTGGCTGCCGGTTACAGGTTGCCGGGGCTCATGCCGATAACTAATGCCAGCTTCCAACAACCAGAAAGGAACAGTTACCGATGTCTGAGCGAGTGGTCGTATTCATCACAGCGGGGAACGAGGAAGAGGCCCGGCAAATAGCCAGCGCGCTGGTGGGGGAGCGGCTGGCGGCCTGCGTGAACATCATCCCCGAAGTGCACTCGGTGTACCGTTGGGCGGGGACGGTTGAGGAAGGCCAGGAAACCTTGCTCATCGTTAAAAGCCGCCACGAGGTGTTGGAACAGCTCATCAAGCGGGTGCGTGAGCTGCACAGCTACGAGGTGCCGGAGATCATCGCTTTGCCACTGCTGGCCGGCGACGCGACCTACCTGCATTGGCTCGATGGGCAGGTGGGATAATAGGACGGGATGGCATCCGTCCTACTTGACAATCAGCACATTTGTTCGTATAATGGGAGCAGATTGCCAACAGGGGAGGTGAGATCATGGATACCCTGGAGAAAGTGGAGATACTGGGCCGATCTGCCCAATACGACCTGTGTGGTGAGGCCTGTGGCAGCGAGGCCACACGTAAGCGCGATGACCTGGGGCGCTGGATCTACCCTGCCGTGCTACCCGATGGGCGGCGTGTCAAGCTGCTGAAAGTGCTGCTGACCAATGCCTGCGAGGGTGATTGCGCCTATTGTGCCAATCGGCGCGGGCGCGATTTCCGGCGGGTGAGCTTTGCTCCCGAAGAACTGGCGCGTGCCTTCGAGGGGATGTGGCGGCGAGGCCAGGTAGAGGGACTGTTCCTCAGTTCGGGAGTGTGCGGACACAGTGGTCAGACCATGGACCGCATGATTGCCACCGTGGAGATTATCCGCCAGCGCCTCTCCTTCCCCGGTTACGTTCACCTCAAGATACTGCCCGGTGCTACTCAAGCTCATGTGGAGCGGGCCATGCAACTGGCCGACCGTGTCTCGGTAAACCTGGAGGCGCCCAACCCGGCCCGGTTAAACCTCATCGCGCCCGGCAAGGATTTTGCTAATGCCTTACTGGAACCTATGCGTTGGGTACAACGTTTGCGCGAGGAAAGCGGCGGACGGCTAGCTCCAGCCGGGCATACTACCCAGTTTGTGGTCGGCGCGGCGGGCGAACCCGACCGCGAGATATTGGCCACCACTGACCTGCTGTACCGCGAGCTTGGTCTGACCCGCGCCTATTTCAGTGCCTTTCAACCCGTGCCCGATACCCCGTTAGAAGGCCACCCCTCTACCCCTTTGTGGCGCGAACACCGCCTGTATCAATCCGATTGGCTGCTGCGCAAGTATGGTTTTACCTTTGAGGAGTTGATATTCGACGAGGAGGGCAATCTTCCGCGCCAGGCCGACCCGAAAATGATGTGGGCCACAGCGCATCCCGAACGGTTTCCCGTTGAAGTCAACCAGGCCTCACGAGAAGAACTGTTGCGAGTCCCCGGCATCGGTCCACGGGCGGCGGCACGCATCGTGTGGCTGCGCAGGCAGGGCAAATTCCGTGAACTGAGCGATTTGCGTCATGTGGGAGCCATTCCCCAGCGGGCCGCGCCTTTTGTCCTGCTGGATGGACGCCGGCCACCGTATCAATTGCCATTGTGGTAGGACAAGCTTGTCCTACATTGCACAAAAGAATTAATGATGGTATAATTTAATCAAAGTTCGGTAGCAAAGCTGTGGTATGCCTCCACTGAGACGGGTCCTCGAGAGCAAGGGGAATTATGTTTGTCCTCTTCGATGCCGTGAACCTGTTAACCACTCCTCCAGGCGGCCTGGTGTATCACCTGGTCGTTCTGTTCTGTATCGAGGCTATCCTGGGCATCGCCCTGGGGCAATGGCAGCGCGACCGTCAGGACAAGGCGGCGTGGCGCCTGTCCGTGGCTGCGGGCCTGCTCCTCTTGAGCCGCCTGGTACTGATGGGCATCGCCCTGTTAAGCTGGCAAGGGTTCATTTCGTCTGCTGAAGTAGTGCCACCCCTGGAAAGGGGCCTCGATACCGTTACTCTGGTCCTCTTGTGTTGGACTTTCGTCCTCTCAAGCATTGGTAACAAGTTGATCCCCCGCCTTTTTCTGGCGATGGGGTTAATTGTCACCGTTACCACTTACCTCGCCTTCGCCTTCCTGTGGTCCTCTGACCTGGCCGTGGACCAGACCCTGGCGTATAATGGCTCCTGGCAGGACATCTTTTGGACGCTGGGGCAGTTATTGCTATTGGGGCTGACCGGTGTGCTTCTGATCTGGCGGCGTCCAGGTCAATGGGGGTTTCTACTGACAGCCTTTGGGACAATGGGCCTGGGGCTTGTTTTGCACCTGACTGTACCCTACACTTTGTTATCCACTGACTTGCTCCACATAGCCGGGTGGGTGCGTCCTGCCAACCTGATAGCCTTCCCGTTACTGGCCATTGCCGTATACCGTGATGTAGTGCGCGGCTTGAGCCGTCGCACACGGACGCTGGAGGACATCAGTCAGGAATCACTGTCCCAGATAACAGGCCTGCTTTCTTTGTTGGAGACCAGCCAGTACATGTCTTCTTCGCTGGACCTGAATACGGTGGTGAACAATGCAGTGAAAGGCATGGCCCGCGTCTTGAATAGCAACCTTTGTGGTCTGGCTCTTCTGCTGGAAGGACAGGATGAGCTGCAACTGGTTGGCCTTTATAGGGCTGGCTCCAGAGCCGGACAGCAGACTGGGGAGGTTCGCTTCTCGATTAGCGAGTATCAGGCCATTGAACACGCTATCAGACGCAGAAAGCAGGTGATCCTTGAGGATAGCGGCGATAGCCCGCAAGTGCACGGGTTGTACGCCTTGCTGGGCAGCGAAGGGAGTGGACCGTTATTGGTACAGCCGCTGCTGGGCACTAAAGCTCCTTTGGGGGTGATCATCGTTGGTAATACTGGTAGTCGTCGCCCTTTCTCCGTTACCGATGGCAAACTTTGCCAGACGTTGGCCAAACAGATAGTCGTTGCTCTGGAGAACGCACGGCTTCATTACAGCCTGGTGCAAAGAATGGAGCAGCAGGCTCGGGCCGCGCGCCAACAAGAGGCAGAAGCCGCTGCTCAGCAATCGGCACTGGCCGTAGAATTGCAACAAACCAAAGAGGACCTGGAGTTGTTCACCCAGCGCTTGTACGAGCTGGAGAGTCAGATGCGCGAAAGTCGGACCCAGGTAGAACAGTTGACTGAACAACTTGCCCAGGAAACGGCGGATCACAGGCAAAAGCAGGCCCTGTGGGAATCCGATATGAGACGCATTCAGGAGGAAGCGGCCCGCCTTACCACTCATCTGGTAGACATCCAACAAGAACACATGGTTCTACAGGAAGAATGTGAACGACTGCGGCGGGAGAAGGCATCCCTGGAAACTCAACTTCAGGAGATGCAGGAGAAAGCGAGGGAAAAACCACCGCTTCCGGAAGTGCCAGCGGAGGGCACAGGGCCAGATTTCACTCTTCTGGATAGCCTGTCCGGCGGAATAGTGGTGAGCGGGGGACAGGGTGAGATTGTATGGATCAACGCTACGGCGGAGGCAATGTTGGCCCGGTCAAGAAAGACTGTGCTTGGCAGCCCACTATCCGAGCTGGTGCCAACCGTGGAATGGCGGGCGGCGGTTTCTTCTGCCCTGGGGAGCACCGCCACTGAGGTAAATGTCTCTGTGGATGGGAGGACCTTACACGCTTTTCTATCACCTGTCCTCGCGACCGATGGGCGGGTCGAGGGATTGACAGCTTTGTTGATTGACATCAGCGCCGAGGAGGAGCGTCGCCGGGAAAAAGATTCCTTTGTCGCTTCTTTAGCCCACGAACTGCGCACCCCAATGACCTCTATCATGGGTTATACCGACCTTTTGATGAGTGATTCGGTGGGTATGGTTGGAGACATGCAACGTAACTTCTTGCAGCGGGTGAAAGCCAACATCGAACGCATGGAGGTCATGCTCAACAACCTGATTGGGGTCACGGCCATTGACACCGGCCAATTGCAGATTGAGTTAGAGCCCGTGGACATGCGACAGGTGATCGAGGAAACCATCAGTGGCGCTCAGGCCCAGCTTCAGGAGAAAAAGCTCACCCTGAAGTTGAAACAACCCAAAAGTTTCCCCACCCTGTACGCCGACCCCGAGTGCGTGCACCAGATCATGGTGAATCTGCTGGCCAACGCCTGCAAGGCTTCGCGGGAAGGGGGAGTGATTCACATCAGAGTCCAGGTACACGAAGAGCCACAAGAGGACCTGGATGTGGCGGCTCCTTTCCTGCTGGTCTCTGTCACCGATGCGGGGGAAGGGATTGCACCAGAGGACCTTCCCCACGTATTCGATCGTTTCTATAGGGCGGACCATCCCCTGATTTCTGGTCTGGGGGAGACGGATGTTGGGCTGGCGGTAGTTAAGGCGATGGTCGAGGCCCACCACGGTCACGTATGGGTGAAAAGCAAAAAGGGTGAGGGCAGCACTTTCAGCTTTGCTTTGCCTCTGGGTCAAAGTGCAGCGCCGTAGGACGAGATGCCATCTCGTCGGGAGGCCTGGGATGTCAGACAAACTGCCATCGGTTAGTGAGGGGGGCAAAGCGGGGGATAATAGCTGGCGTCAGTTGGTGACCAGCCTGGCTATTGCCGGGGTGGTATTATTAACCCTGCTGGGAAGCGCCTTGCTCACTCTCCAGGATGTGTCTGGCCGGCTCACGCCTACCCTCATCGCCCGGGCTACCACCCCGTCTCCCGCCACGCCGACGCCTTTTACCCCATTACCTACGCTGCCTCCCACAGCCACAGCTACCGAGACCCCTTCCCCGGTGGTAGAGATTACTAATACCCCGTTGCCACCCACCGCAACCTTGCCTCCGATTCCTACCCCTACGCCAGCCTGCCAGCCTCCGGCTTCCTGGCGCGTTTACATTGTGCAACGAGGGGATACGCTGGTAGCCCTGGCCTGGCGCACAGGAACTACAGTGTCGGCCATCATGCAGGCCAATTGTCTGTCCAGCCAGACGATTTACGCCGGACAGCGTCTTTATCTGCCGCCGGTTGTCATCCTGCCCACCCCCACGCCGTTCCCGTGCCTGGGGCCGCCGCCTTCCTGGCAGATATATGTGGTGCAACAAGGCGATACCCTGTACTCGCTGGCCCGCCGGTTCGGCACTACCATCACCGCCATCATCCAGGCGAATTGTTTGCGGAGCTATACCATCTACGTTGGGCAACAGCTTTACCTGCCGCCGTTGCCGCCGACTTTCACGCCTACAGCCACCGGCACGCCGACCGAGACGCCCACGCCCACCCCATCGCTGACCGTCACGGCCACGGTGACCCTGACCCCGACGCCTACCGAGGTAGAGACGCCCACACCAACCCCGACGGCGGTCATCACCGGCACGCCAACGGCTACTGAGACGGCCACGCCGGGCACGGTCGTACCCCCTACTGACACGCCCACGCCGACCGCCACCGAGACGGCCACCCCGGAGCCGACGGCTACCTGGACAGCCACCCCAGAGCCTACCGCCACTCCGACGGCGACGCCGGAGCCGACCGTCACACCTACACCGACTCCGTAAAACGGGATTAGCCCTCCCGCAGGTTTCTAAACCTGTGGGAGGGTTCATCGTTGCCCGGCTTCCCACTCGCTGTATATGCAGCCGCAGTACCGTTGCTGGTACAGGTCATGCTCACGGGCCAGGTGCCCCCGCCGGGCCCAGCCCCGCCGGAAGTTCTCGAAAAAGAATTCCACCCCGTGTTCCACGGCCACTGTTTCCCCAATTTGCCGGATTAATCCCTGATTCTGGTGGGGACTGATAAGCAGGGTAGTGGTGATGACATCGAAGCCCCGCTCGGCGGCGACTTGCGCGGTGCGTTCCAGCCGCATCCGATAGCAAATCTCACAGCGCTCGCCGAATCGCTCGTGGCCGGATACTGCTCTCAGGAACAACGGCATGTCGTAACCCTCGGTCCAGATCATCGGCAGGCCGATCTCACTCGCATAACGGACCAGGCTCTCCCGCCGTCGCTCGTGTTTGCTCCAGGGATGGATGTTAGGGTTGTACCAGAAACCGGTGACCGCAAAACTCAGTTCGCGCAGGCGCTCGACGGTGTAGGTACTACAAGGAGCACAGCAGACATGCAGCAGGATTGTTTTCCCTTCGCCGACGGGCCTTTCCTCAGCAGGCTCCGGCATGGGCGGCAGGTCCACGGCATAGTGGAGACGGACGACGAGGGGTGACTCGCTCACCAATGTAGCGCGGCCCGCCGCCACCAGGCGGCGGGCCTTTTCTATAGAAGTGGGGGATAATTCACGCCCTGCGGCGTCGAGGACGGTGGCACGGTCAGGGTGGATCATGGGGCGCTCTTGGCACAACGGAAACCGTGGTCAGGGGCGTAGCCGTCCGGGCCACTGGTGTGCCGGTGGGCGGTACGCAGTTGCCATTTGTCATTCCCAAAAGCCCCGCCACGCAGCACCTTGTTCTGAGTGGGGGTCAGTGGACCCTGCGGGTTGCGCGTGGCGGATACGCTGTAATAGGCGGGGTCCCACCAATCTGCCACCCACTCCCACACGTTACCGGCCATATCCCGCGCGCCGTAGTAGCTGAACCCATCGGGAAAACTGCCGACGGGCATGGTGTGTCCGTAACCGGCCTCACTGCAATTGGCTTTCTTCGGGTCCCAGTCATTGCCCCAGGGGAAGATACGTCCCAGATTGCCCCGCGCCGCTTTCTCCCACTCGGCCTCGGTGGGCAGACGTTTGCCGGCCCATTTGCAATAGGCATCGGCGTCATACCAGCTCATCCACACCACCGGATAGTTCTCCATGCCAGGAGCATAGGCCGCACGCCAGGTGTTGAGCTCACCTTTTTGCTCGGCCAGCGTGCGATAGCCGGTGGCGTTGACAAAAGCCTCGAACTGGGCGTTGGTTACCTCGAACTTGTCAATGTAGTAAGCATCCAGGTACACGGTGTGCTGCGGAAATTCATCTTCGAACTCATAGCGGGGTTTGGCACTCCAGGCCTGGGCTTTATCAATTTCGGCGTTAGTGCTGCCCATCAGGAACTCGCCAGCCGGAACGAGAACCATATCCGCCGGAGCACTGGGCGTGGCGGTGGGGATGCTGGTGACCTCGCCACCAGGCGGCTGGACGCCCGGACCCACGGTAATGTCGTCAATGTAGATTATCCCGGAGCAGGCGCAGTTGTCCGGCACATCGTCCAGCACCAGCCCACGGAAGGCGATGGGGTAATCCACCGCGCCGTTGCTGGGTCCATCAATGTGTCCCCATGGCCACGGCTGCCCCGTCTGGATCAGAGCGGTCATTTGTTGCCAGCCGGTGTGCTTCACCTGCCCGAAAGTGGACTGCCAGGTCTCGCCCTGCGCATCGCGTATCCAGACGTTGAGGAAGTGACCGGATCCGTTGCCGAACACCCAGGCTGAGATGTTGGTCGGCGTGCCAGCCAGGGGGTGATCTTGGAGGAAGACCACGTAATCATTCCCGGCGCTGGCGAAGGCGTAGGCCAGTTTGGCGGCATATTGGCCGCTGTGAACCTGTTCCGTGGTCTGGGTGAGTGTGCCGTTGGGTTCGTCGCCGCGCCGCCAGGTGCCGAAATCCTCAAAACCGGTGATGAGGTTAGTAACGGGCGTGGACGTGGCAGCGGGCGGAGTGGTGGGTAGCGGCGTGCCTGCGGCAGGCGTGGCCGAAGGAATTGGAGTTTCGCCAGTGGGGGTAGGTGTTTCCTCTGGCACCGCGGTGCCGCCGATGGGGGTGGGCGTTGCCTCTGGCACGGTGGGCGTTGGGGTAGGGACAATGACCGCTGGCGTGATTTGGGCCCCTGGTTGGACTACTTCGACCACCACACTGGCCAGGTCACTGTACGTTTTGTCGGTGTTCTGGGCGCGCACGGTGAGGGTGTGATTGCCGGGTGCGGTCGCCTGCCAGGGTTGAACCACGGTGTAAGTGGCCTGGGGGGAGGGCGGAGCGTCCTCGCGATAAAGCTGGCCGTCCACCCACAATTCCACCTTGGCCACTCCCGTTGCATCGGTGGCCGTGGATTCGACGTTTACCACCTGGCCTACGTCTACCCGCGTGCCGGTGAGCGGCGCGGAGATGATGATGGTAGGCTTGGTGATCTGCTTTCCACCCCCTGCCAGGCCACAGGCCAGGGTTGTGGCGGCGAGAAAAAGAGCGATTACGGTGATAAATTTTCGTGATCGGTGCACGTCCATCGCAAACCTCCTTCACGTCAAAACAGCGCCGGTTGTTCCGGCCGTTGCGGATAGGCGATGTCCAGGTGCTCATAGGCATGGCGAGTGGCAACTCGACCACGCGGTGTGCGGGCCAGGAAGCCGAGCTGCAAGAGGTACGGCTCGTACACGTCCATGATCGTGTCGGCTTCCTCGGAAATGGCCGCGGCGATAGTATCCAGGCCTACCGGGCCGCCATCGAATTTCTCGATGATAGTACGCAGTACCTTGCGGTCAATGTCATCCAAGCCCAGGTCATCCACCTCCAGCAGGGTCAGGGCTGCCTGGGCGATCTCACGGGTGATGCGCCCATCGGCGCGCACCTGGGAGTAATCGCGCACCCGTTTGAGCAGGCGGTTGGCCACGCGCGGCGTGCCCCGCGCCCGACGGGCAATCTCCTCCACACCCCCCTCGTCAATCTGCACCTGCAGGATGGCCGCCGAGCGCCGGACGATGGCCAGCATCGCTTCCAGGTCGTAAAAGTCCAGGCGATAAACTGCCCCGAACCGGGCGCGCAATGGTGAGGTGATCAGGGCCAAACGGGTAGTAGCGCCGATGATAGTGAAGTGCGGCAATTTGAGGCGGATGCTCCGCGCACCAGGCCCCTTGCCGATGATAATGTCCAACGCATAGTCTTCCATCGCCGGGTAAAGGATCTCCTCCACGACGCGGCCCAGGCGGTGTACTTCGTCAATGAACAGCACATCACCCTGGCGCAGGTTGGTGAGGATGGCAGCCAAGTCACCAGCGCGTTCAATAGCCGGTCCAGAGGTGATACGGATGTTCACCCCCATCTCATTGGCGATCACATTAGCCAGGGTGGTTTTCCCCAATCCTGGCGGGCCGTAGAGGAGGACGTGGTCTAGGGCCTCGCCGCGCCCTTTCGCCGCCTCGATCAGGATACGCAGATTGGTCTTCACCCGCTCCTGGCCAATGAACTCACTTAAACGCCTGGGACGTAATGAGGCATCCAGAGCAATCTCTTCTTCCCGCAGCCGGGGTGACACTACTCGCTCGTCAGTCATACCTGCTCGTGTTCTCCGGAGTTTATGTTGCCATAATTATACCAGAAACGCAGGAAAAAAGAAAACAGCGGAAGGGTGACACGAGTTGGAAACATGGTTCTGAGTCACCCCCGCAGGTCGCCGCAGGACCGTAGCGTCACTCCTGGCGGGCGACGTTTCGCTTTAGAGCATGTCTGAAAATTAGGCTGGCGATTAGAAATCACGCCTGGTGAGCCTCCGGCTGGCCGTCCGCCTGCGCGGACGGAAGCGCGTCCATGCAGATGGACGCTCGGCTGCAAGCCCTACAGGTGGGACTTTAGTCGCCGAACCGAATTTTTAGACAGCCTCTTACTGCCAGGAGTTGCCACCTTGCATCGGATAACGCTTTGCGGTATAATTGGCCGCGTGGGGAAACGAGCCGCGTCGCCTTTTTAGGAGGGGGGACATGAGCAACTGTCTGCAAAGGTATCGAGGCTACATCCTCATCACTTTGATTTATCTGCTCATCAGCGGGGGGATGGTGTTGTTCCTGCGGCGACCTGCCCCACCAGCCATAGTCATTATTACACCGACGGCTACCTTCGTTCCACAGCCTACTGCGACTCCCACTCCTGCGCCACTGCGAGTGTACGTCACCGGCGCAGTCGCCCATCCCGACGTATATCTCCTGTCTGCTGGCAGCATCGTCCGCGACGCGCTGGTCGCCGCCGGCGGGGCTACTGCCGACGCCGATCTCAACCGCATCAATCTGGCCCAGCAGGTGTACGACCAGCAGCAGATTTACGTCCCTCGGTTCGGTGAGGAGAATCCCCCACTCCCTTCACCTCCCGCTTCACTGACAAACACTTCCGGCAACGTACAGGCCACCGGCAAAGTGAACATCAATACCGCCACCGCCGAGGAACTCGATACCCTGCCGGGCATCGGGCCGGCTATCGCTCAGCGCATTATCGAATATCGCCTGACCAACGGTCCTTTTCAGTCCATCGAGGAGATCAAAAACGTGTCTGGCATTGGCGACAAGCTGTTCGAGAAGCTCAAAGACCTGATCACGGTGTGAGAACCGGTTCCAAGTTCCGAGCTGGAGTCTGGCGAATTTCGAGGCGTCCACATCTTGGGGTTAGCGACGGGGAGAGCACAAGAATGTGGGGATTCGTAGTAGCGACTTCAGCCGCTTTTTGCTCTCTTGGACGGCTGGAGCCGTCACTACGACAAAAAATGCCAATATCCAATTCCGGGTTCCAAGTTCCAGGTTCAAGGTTTCAAAGTTCGTCGTAGCATCCGACCTGCAACCTGGAACTTGAAAACCTGGAACTCAAGCAACAAGGCTACAATCCCCAAAGGGAGGCTGCACACGCCATGTCCGAACTACTCAAGAAATTGGCCGAAGATCTGTACAACGGTGATGCCGACTCTGTAGTCGCACTTGTCCGGCAGGCTTTGAACAATGGGTTGACCCCGGCAGAGATTCTCGAACACGGTCTTATCGCCGGTATGAATGTCGTGGGCAAAGACTTCCGTGACGGCCTTCTTTTTATACCTGAAGTGCTCATCGCCGCCCGGGCCATGCACGCCGGGATGGGCGTTCTCAAACCATTGCTGGCCGAAAGCGACGTACCGCCCACTGGCAGGTTTCTCATCGGCACCGTCCAAGGCGACTTGCACGACATCGGCAAGAACCTGGTGGCCATGATGATGGAAGGCGCCGGGTTCGAGGTCCATGACCTAGGGGTGGATGTTCCGGCCCAGAAGTTCGTCGCCGAGGTCAAGGCCTGGCAACCAGACGTATTGGGGCTATCTGCCCTTTTGACTACCACGATGGCGGAGATGAAAACTGTAATTGAGGCTCTGGACGATGCTGACCTCCGTGACCGGGTCAAGGTGCTGGTCGGCGGAGCTCCGGTGACCGAGAAGTATGCGGCGGAAATCGGCGCGGACGGGTATGCGGCCAACGCCTCCACCGCCGTAGAGGAGGCCAGAAAGCTACTGCTACTGGGGGGACAGTGTAATACCACTGGCCTGTAGATAGTACTTGGTGCGAAACACGTAGCGGCGGGCGGCCCTTCGACGGGCTTGTATACTATACATGCACCTTACCAACACGAATAGCATTTGACACCGGCCAAGATCTGGCGTATCCTACTTCCTGGGAGGCAGGAGTCGACTATCGACAGGCTGAGGCGCCAAGCGGCCTCTTGGCTGAGATTGTCTACCTCCCGCCCAGGAAGGCCCTATTAGGGACATTGGGGTGCGCCAGGGTGCGCAGCCCCTTATCAAAGGCAAGCATGGGTTCGCAACGCCGTTGGGGACTGGGCTCGGCTCCGTGGCCTTCCCGTAACATATCATCAAGGAGGTGCATCATGCGTACCATTGGTCTCGATTTGGCCATCGTCGGAGAGCACAAGGCCGTGATTCTGGACGATCACGGCGACCCTGTCGGGAAGGTGTTTCGTCTGCAGACAGACCCGGCCAGTCTGGAAGCCCTCTTGCGCCGTGCCCGAGAAGGCGCCGACAAG
>JANLFX010000169.1 GCA_024653325.1 Anaerolineae bacterium | reverse complement strand
CAGCACCGCGCAGGCCCACTGTCGTGACCGGGGTTGCGCGGTAAGAAACCGCGCCCACCATATTCTGGGGGGCTGGGAGAAGTCTTCGAGGCCAGGGCACAGCAGCAACTCGCCCCCAAAGTGAAATACACCCGGCAGACGCTGCTCAAAGAGTCGGAGCGCGGCGAAGGCTATACATTGCGCAGGATGTGTTCCGCCAGCTCTTTCTTGTCTCGAGGCACGAAAATGCGCTGGGGTGACAGGTTGCCCAGATGAACTTTGGTGGGGTCAGGTTCAACGTGGGTGGGGATGCCCTCACTCTGCAAAAGCTCGCACCACGTCTCGGCCAGCAGCTTATTGGGCGCGGTTTTGATGTGGTACCACATTTGGGCCTCCTTTGCAAATTCACCACTTCATCAGATCAATGTCCTCCACGATAATCGTATCCCGATTGCGATAGATGGCGATTATCAGTGCCAGCCCTACCGCTGCCTCGGCGGCAGCAACCGCCAGCACAAAAAGCACGAATACCTGCCCCAACGATTCCAGCGGGTCCAGATAGCGCCAGAAAGCGACCAGGTTAACGTTCACCGCATTCAGCATCAACTCAATACCCATCAGAATGCCCACCGCGTTACGCCGGGAGAGCACTCCATAGAGGCCGATGCAGAACAAGGCAGCCGCGACGATGAGGAACCAGTGCAAAGGTATCATCTGGTCCGCTCCCTGGCAATGACTATCGCCCCTACCAAAGCGGCCAGCAAGAGCACAGCAGTCACCTCAAAAGGCAGTACATAATGCTCCATCAAATCCTGCCCCAGACGATTAAGGTGATTTTCCGGCACGTCGGTGTGCACCACCGGCCAGTGCACTTGCCCGACCGATAAAACCAGTACAATGAACAAACCCACGGCCACTATCGCAGAGATGAACCACTGCTCATTACGCTGCCGCTCGCTGGCATCCATCAATCGGCGGGTGAGCATGATGGCGAAGAGGATCAGAGTGGAGATAGCTCCCACGTAAATCAACACCTGTACCACTGCGATAAAAGGCGCTTCCAGGAGGACGTAAAGGCCAGCTACACCCAAAAGAGCCACGACAAGGAACAGGGCACTATGAAAGATGTTCTTGTTGGTCACCACGGCCAGGGCTGCGCCCACGGCCATAGCGCTGAAGAGCATGAATACCGCTTGCAATACCATTGACCGGCTACCCTTTCGCCCCTTTCTGATCCCGCTGGGCCTGATATGCATCTCCCAAGGCTAACAGCCTGTCCATGTCGAATACCAGCTCGTCTTTGTCATAGGTTGCCAGCTCATAAAAAGGGCTCATGGCCAAGGCCCCGAAAGCGCAGGCTTCCACACACAGTCCGCAGACCGTGCACCGCCGATTGTCCAGCTCGTAAGTTTTTAGCACCCGCTCATGTCCCCGGCCCTCGACGATCAGGCGGATCGTACCCTGAGGGCAAGCGCGGGCGCATACCCCACAGGCCTGACACCGAGGTTCCCCTGTTTCTGGGTCCCGCAACTGGACAACACAGCCCCGGAAGCGGGGATACACCGGCAATCGCTCTTCTGGATATTGTACGGTGAACAGCCCGTGCTCCAGGGGGGCCTTGCGGCGGGCGATCCCGCCGGGAGTATAACGGTGTGGAAAGTGATCCAGATGGATGAAAGTGTCCACGAAGTGAGCGATGGTCACCCACAGCCCTTTAAGCACGCCAGGAATGTACATTACTCCTCGATCCAGTCCATTGCACAAATACGCGATTTGCGGTCTCGGGGTGGTTCATTTTTCGTCCGAAATAGGGGATGGTTCATCATTCTGGCGGAAGTAGGTTTACACTTTTAAAGCCCTGAAAAAATTCTCAAGAGAAAATAGCCCCGCCTTGTGCCCAGATTCAGTGGGTAAATCAGCCCCCACTGTTTTTCCGTTCGTTTTTTGGCTTGGGCGACTTCTCTGTCAACGAATATCCAACGAATAAACGAATAGACCGCGATGCTGACCATTCGTTTATTCGTTCCACCATTCGTTGACAGTATGTTGCCCGACTAAAGTGTCAACCCATTCTGAACCATCCCCAAAATAGTTTACACTTTGTGAACCATCACCTCAATGCCAGTGAATTTGGTAGTGAGGATTAAGTCCGCGAGCTCGTTTCCGCCGGTATGAAAGATACAGCACCAACGCCACAACTCCGACCAGCACCAGATTGCTTCCCCAAAACACACCGATGGTTAATGTAGAGCTTAATCGGACCTGGGCTGCTACTTTATCCACCACAGCAGTAACCAATAGGTTCATCAGGGCCAGGGGCAACAAGACTTTCCAGCTCAGGTCCAGCAACTGGTCTATTCGCAGGCGGGGGAAGGTGGCCCGGACCCAGATCATGAGAAAGACCAGCCCATAGACCTTGGCCAGAAAATACGCGATGCTCAGTATCGGCACCCGCTCTACAAAAGGTCCCTGCCAGCCGCCCAGGAACAGGATAGTCGCCATCGCTGAGGTAGTGAACATGTTGATGTACTCGGCCATGTAAAAGAAAGCAAAGCGCACACCGCTATATTCGACGTGGTAGCCGGCGACCAATTCCGACTCGGCTTCTGGGATGTCGAAAGGCGCGCGGTTGGCTTCAGCGGCACCGCACAGAAGGTAGACGAGAAAAGCAATGGGTTGTGCTACAATGAGCCATAACTTTCGTTGGGCTTCGGTGATAGCCACCAGGGACAGCGAACCGGTCAACAGCGCCACACTTCCAATGGACAGCGCCAGAGGTACCTCGAAGCTGAACATCTGAGCCACGGCCCGCATTCCGCCCAGTACGCCGTACTTATTACCCCCTCCCCAACCGGCCATCAGGACGGCTATCACGGTCAATGAGGATATGGAAATTACATACAGCACGCCGATGTTCACGTCGCTGCCGACCATTCCTCTGCCAAAAGGGATCACCGCATAGGGCATCAGCGCGGCGGTGGCAACTACTGCCGGCGCCAGACGGAAGACTGGGTGATCAGCTTTAGCTGGCTCTGTGTTTTCTTTGATGATTAGCTTAAGCGTGTCGGCGATGGGTTGCAGGAGGCCAAAAGGTCCTACCCGGTTGGGGCCAATGCGGTCGGCAATACGGGCTACCACCTTGCGTTCCAGCAGGGTGAGAAACATCACCGTGAGCAGCAGGAAGACCACTATAACCACAGCGGCAGCAAACAGCATCACCAGGGCCGTGGCCCATGACGGAAGAAACTGGTCCAGTTGTACCGCGATCCAGTTCCACAAGTTGACGAGCAAATCACTCAGAAAGGCCATGTTATCTGTCTATTTCCCCCATCACGATGTCAATGCTGCCGATAATCGCCACCAGGTCGGGGATGCGCAAGCCCCTGACCAAATCGGGCAGCACCGTCAGGTTGATCAATGTCGGCGCGCGCACGTGGAAGCGGTATGGGCTGATCCCGCCGTCGCTGACCAGATAGAAGCCCAGCTCGCCCTTGGGTGACTCGGTGCACGCATAAGCGTCCCCCGGCGGTGGGCGCAGTAAACGGGACACTTTGGTCTGCACCTCACCCGGTGGCAGGTCTTGCAAAGCCTGTTCCAGGATATGCAGGCTTTGGCGGATTTCGGCCAGACGAATCAGATAGCGGGCGTAGCAGTCGCCTTCGTCAAGGGTTGGGATTTTGAAGTCGAAGCGGTCGTAGATGGAGTAGGGTTTTGCTTTGCGCACGTCGTAGGGCACGCCCGAGGCGCGCAGGGTAGGGCCAGTGACACTGCCATTGATCGCCAGCTCACGCGGCAGGACGCCTATCCCCTGGAGGCGGACTAAAAGAATCTCGTTAGCGGTCAGCAGCCGTTCCAGGTCATCCACCCAATAGTAGAGGCCGGCTATCACCTCTCTGGCCTGGGGGACGAATTCCTCGGGTAAATCGGCAGCTACTCCGCCAAAGCGCATGTAGTTGCAGGTCATCCGCGCCCCGCAGGTCATCTCGAAAAGATCGAGGATGCGTTCTCGCTCGCGCAGGCAGTAAAGCATGGGAGTGAAAAACGTTCCTAGGTCGTTTAGCAGCGCGCCGATGGCTACCAAATGGTTCACCACTCGCGTGAATTCGGCCATGATCACACGGATGTACTCCGCGCGCTCCGGCACTTCGATACCGGCCAGCTTCTCCACGGCGATGACGTAGGCCAGATTGTTGGTCATGGAGCAGATGTAATCCAGGCGATCGGTGAGGGGGATGTTCTGCAAATAGGTGCGCGTCTCTGCCAGCTTCTCAATGCCCCGGTGCAGATAACCGAAGACGGGCCGCAAACAGACAATGGTTTCACCATCCATGGTCAGCACCATGCGAAAAAGGCCGTGAGTGCTGGGATGTTGTGGCCCCAGGTTAAGGGTGATTGTTTGTGTCTTGAGCATATGTAACCAGCGCCCTCGCTACCATACACTTTTTAAATCACGAATGACACGAATGGATGAATAACACAAGTATTTGTGGCGGCGGCTTCGCCGCTGCCACAAAATCATTTCCGTCATTGCGAGTCGGCCATGGCGCGGCCCGCCATTCTAAAGGGCAGAAACTGGCG
>JANLFX010000168.1 GCA_024653325.1 Anaerolineae bacterium | reverse complement strand
AAGCCCTACAGGTGTGACTTTAGTCGCCGAACCGAATTTTTAGACAGCCTCTTACAGGGAGTGAGGGAGGGATTGTTCATCACTTTTGAGGGTCCGGATGGCAGTGGGAAAACAACACAGATTCGGCTTTTATATCAGTATCTGCAGGGGTTAGGGTATCCGGTGTATTTGACCCGCGAACCGGGTGGCACAAGCATCGGCGATCAGATTCGGGCCGTACTGCACGACGTGCACAACACCGAGATGTATCCTGAGGCGGAGATTCTGCTCTACTCCGCCTCGCGGGCGCAACTGGTGAGACAGGTCATCCGCCCGCGCCTGGCGGCAGGCGAGATTGTGCTTTGTGATCGCTACGCCGAATCCACGCTGGCCTACCAGGGATACGGACGGCAGCTAGACTTGCTGACGTTGCGGGCTATCACCGCTTTTGCCACCGACGGTTTACGGCCTGACCTTATTGTGTATCTGGACCTGCCTGTCGAGGAGGGGTTGCGTCGCCGGCTGGCCGCTTATCAGACAAGTGGTGAGGAGTGGAACCGCCTGGATCAGGAAGAGGTTGCTTTTCACCGCCGGGTGCGAGCTGGTTATCTGGAGATGGCTGCCGCTGAACCGGCCCGCTGGCTGGTGCTTGATGCAGCCCAGGCTGTGGATGTAATTCAGAAAGATATTCGGAAGGCAGTCATGGCGCGTCTGGAAAAAGCGCACGGGGACAGCGAGTGAGGAGGGTCTCGCAGGTGGTAGAGGGTGTCAAAAAAGGAGGTGGGAAATTATGAAACTGGTCCTGAGTATTGTGCATAGCGACGATGCCCGCCCACTGATTGATGCTTTGATGCAGGGAGGGTATCGGGCAACAATGATCAGCACGACCGGCGGCTTTTTGCGCGAGGGAAACGCTACTATCCTGGTGGGCACGGACGATGCCAACGTTCCCGCCGTATTGCGCATCATCCGGGAAAGCTGCCGCACGCGCACTAAATACGTCAACCCTTTACCGCCGGTGATGGAGACCGGTGAGGTGTACATGCCCACACCGGTCGAGGTGCAAATGGGTGGGGCGACTGTCTTCGTGCTGGAGGTTACGCAGTTCGAGAGGTTTTAGGCAGACTTCCGAAGTCTCCGAGACTTCGGAAGTCTAGCTAGTCCAGATCGCCCCCCATGTCGCTGCCGAGTTCCGGCATGGCTGCCTCGATCTCTTCTGGACTTTCCCCGGCTTCCAGACGGTCTACAACTTCGTCGAACTCAGGGCCCAGGTCCTCGCCTACTTCTTTGCTCATCTTGCGCATCCAGCGAGCGATGGACTTGGGATCGTTTTCGTCTAGGCCGGCCAGATTGCTGGGATCGGCCAGGTCCTCCAGGTGGCTTTCTTCGGAACGGACGACGGCCACGCGCGACACCAGGCGGGTCAGGTTTGTGCTACCGCAGCGCGGACATTTAGGGGCGCTGTCCTCAACCTCTGCAAATGTACGCCAGAGCACGCTTACCCGTCGTCGGCAATCATTGCATCGGTATTCATAGATGGGCATGGTCACGTCCTCCTGAAATTGAGTTGCTGATAAGTATTATACCGCAAATGCCGGGTTGAATCAATTCGTGAGGTTGTTGATGGCCTGTGATCCCTTTCATCGTGAGACGTATCCGCTGCTGGTAGTGATCTCCGGTCCATCCGGGGTGGGCAAGGATGCTGTTCGCAAGCGCATGCAAGAACGGGGCTGTCCTTTCCATTTCGTGGTCACGGCTACGGATCGCCCCCAGCGGCCAGGCGAGGTCCATGGTAAGGATTACTATTTCGTTTCCACCGCCGAGTTTGATCGGATGCTGGCTGACGATGAGCTGCTGGAGCACGCCATGGTCTACGGACAGCACAAAGGTGTGCCCAAAGCCCATGTGCGTCAGGCTCTGGCCAGTGGGCAGGACGTGCTCATGCGCGTAGATGTGCAGGGCGCGGCTACTATTCGCCGCCTGGTACCGGAAGCAGTGCTGATTTTCTTGATGCCTTCTTCGGAAGAGGAGTTGATCCATCGCCTGCGCCGGCGGCGAACGGAAAGCCCGGAGGCTTTGCAGATGCGGGTTGCCCTCGCCCGCGAGGAATTGAAGTGGTTACCGGAATTCGACTACGTGGTGGTCAATCGAGAAAGCAGGCTGGATGATACCGTGGACCAGATCATGGCCATCATCACCGCCGAGAAGTGCCGGGTGCAACCCAGAAAGATCGTGCTGTGAGCCAGCCTGTCTCCGTTGAACCTTCCTCGCCCCCATACCCCCCGCGCCGGGTGTATCTCGCTTTACCTTTTCATCAACCGCTTTTCACCTGGGTGTTGCTGGCCGTGAACGTGCTCATCTGGCTGCTGATGACCGTGAGGGGTGGGTCCGAGCGGCTGGATGTGCTTATCGCTTTCGGGGCCAAATTCAACCCGCTGATCGTTGAGGGACAGGTGTGGCGGCTGTTGACCTCGATTTTCCTGCACATTGGCTTGATGCACCTGCTCTTCAACTCCTATGCCCTCTTTCGCCTGGGTATGGACGTGGAACACATTTTTGGATCGGGCCGGTTCCTGGTTCTGTATCTTCTTTCCGGGGTGAGTGGCAGTCTGTTGAGCTTCGCTTTCAATCCTCACCTTTCGGCTGGGGCGTCGGGGGCAATTTTCGGCTTGATTGGCGCGCTGGGAGTGTATCTGTTCCGCCATCGCCAGGCTTTTGGACAGTTGGGGCAGCGCCGGCTGTGGGATGTCATTGGGGTGGCGCTTTACAACCTGGTGTTTGGTTTCGTCACGCCGGGGATTGATAATCTGGGACACCTGGGTGGTCTGGTAAGTGGGGTTGTGTTGGGTTGGCTGGTGGGCCCCCGTTACTCCGTCGTTTTAACCGCTGAGGGCCAGCCCCTCGTGGTGGATAGCAACCAGTGGCGACGGTACTGGCCTGGCCTGGCTGCCGCCGTGTTCGTCTTGATAGTCAGCACCGGGCTGGTCATGTGGAAGCAATCCGATTCGGCGACGGTGCATCTCTGGCGAGGGGAGAGGGCGTTGGATGGCGGAGACCCTGCCCAAGCTGCGACTGAGTTAGAGCGCGCTATCGCCCAAGATCCCCGCTCGGCTGAGGGGTATTTTTACCTGGGTGTGGCCTATGGCCAGTTGGAACAGTATGCATTGGCGGCGCAGGCTTACGAGCAGGCAGTGCATCTGTCTCCTGGTTCAGCGGAAGTGCGTTGGAACCTGGCTTTGATCTACGCTGAACTGGGCCGTTATGAGGAAGCGATTGCTCAGATGGAGGAGTTTATCGCGCTGAGGCCGGAGCAGGCGTACCTGGCGAAGGCCCGGGCGTACATCAATCTCTGGCAGAAGAAGACGAAGCCATGAGGATGCTGGAATGGGCGTTGGCTATCCTGGCCGTCGGCGGGCTGACGGTCGCCGTGATGTTGCTGTGGTGGGCGACGATACAGCGCCGCCGGGTCGGGTTGCCGGCGGGACGGGTGGTGTACACTGACACAGGGGCCTGGAATCGTTGTGAACGGCCCCTGTTTTCGCACCGCTACCTGCTCACCGGTAAGCCCGATTATCTGGTGGAAGAGCAGGGGCGGATTATCCCTGTCGAAGTGAAGTCCACAGCCCCGCCGCCGCAGCCGTACCGCTCTCATGTGCTGCAATTGGCCGCTTACTGTTTGTTAGTCGAAGAAGAGTTTGGCCGATGCCCGGATCACGGCTTGATCCACTACCGGGGGCGGACTTTCGCCGTGGATTACACTCCGGAACTGCGTGCGGAGTTGATTGCAATGCTCGAGGAAATGCGCGCCGGCCTGTCCGCCACCGACGTTCCCCGCGATCACGAGAGTGCGAGCCGGTGCCAGGCCTGCGGCTATCGGGAGGATTGCGACCAGAGGTTGGCGTAGTGGGCTAGAAAAAGTAAAAAAACCGACACACGCGGAAACAGCGCGAGGAGAATCGAGACTATGAGCGTGCAGCTCCTGCTGCTTTTGGGCATCGTGCTGGTGGCGCTGGTGCTCTTTTCCCTTGAGAAGATACCCGTGGACGTGGTGGCCCTGGGTATCATGCTTTTTTTGATCCTCACCGGTTTACTGTCTGCCAACGAAGCCTTTTCCGGGTTCGGCAGCGATGTGGTCTTGATGATCCTGGGCCTCATGATCCTTATGGCCGCGCTGACCAACACCGGGGTTACCGATTTCGTAGGGCGAGCGATTCTGCGCTGGACTGCCATGAACACGGATCAGCTTCTCCTGGTGGTGATGGTTGCGGCGATGGTACTGAGCGCGTTCATGAGCAACACTGCCGCTACCGCTTTTTTCTTCCCATCCTGACCGGCCTGGCGCGGAGGTCAAAGGTCAGTGTGGCGAAATTGCTGATGCCCCTGGCCTTTGCCTCAATTCTGGCCAGTTCCCTTACCTTGATAAGCACCTCGACCAATATCGTCGTCAGTGGCTTGATGACTAAATATGGCCTGCCGCCTATGGGCATGTTCGAGCTGACTCCAGTCGGCCTGCTGATTGCCATTGCCGGAGTGATTTACATGTTCGCTCATGTCCACTATAGCGAACGGTAAGTAAACGAACAGGCCGGTCAGCGTC
>JANLFX010000167.1 GCA_024653325.1 Anaerolineae bacterium | reverse complement strand
AGTCCTGTAGAAAAACGGATTTCGGGTTTTACCAGGCCATTACTGTCCGTGGATCACGCGCTCGGGGCAGGCGGCCAGCCCCAGCGCGCCTGGGCCAGTGTGGGTACCGATCGCCGGTCCAATCTGGGCTATGGAAAGAGTTGAGCAATTGAGACTCGACCGGGCCTTCTCCAAGAGCATCTCCCCCTCTTCCAGGGCCATGGCATGGCCAACGGCCACGCGCACCGGCTCCTCGCTTCCAAATTCTTCCACCATCGCGTCCAGAATGCGAGCCACAGCCTTGCGTTTAGTACGCACCTTATCCAGGGGCTCGACCCGGCCTTCCTTGAGACAGAGGATGGGTTTTACATTGAGCAGCGTACCAACCAATGCCGCCGCTCCTCCGATGCGCCCGCCCTTTTGCAGATATTCCAACGTGTCCACTACGAAGAACAGCCGTATCTCGCGTACCATTCGCTCCAGCATGGCTACGACTTCAGCACGGCTTTGCCCGGCGGCCACTGCCTCGGCGGCAGCGACAACCATTAACTCCAGACCTATCGCCGTGGAAAGCGAGTCTACGACAGAGATTTTGGCCCCGGGGAATTCCTTACAAGCCATCAGAGCTGAGTCAACGGTGCCACTGAGTTTGCTGCTGATATGGATAGAGATTACTTCGCTACCATCTTTTACCAGCTCAGAGTACAGAGCCTGGAACTCGCCGACAGACGGCTGGGACGTAGTAGGCAGATCTTTCGCCTGAGCTAACATTTTGTAGAATTGCTCATGGGATAACTCCAGGCCCTCTTTATAGGAGCGCTCACCGAAGAGCACGTTTAATGGGATCACGCTAATATTGTAGCGTTGTATTACCTCCTCTGGCAGGTAAGCTGTCGAATCAGTCACGATTTTGATCATAATTCTTTCCTCCTTGCCAAATTTACAAGCAAATCACGTCCCGCCCGTTGACAGGTTTTTACTGTGTTATTTATAACACCATTACATGCCATCGGTTACGCTTAATAAGCGACAATTCAACGTGATTGACCGATATCCCCGGATGCTGCTAATGGCTTGTACGACACCAAGAATTAGAATATAATTGGGCCATAACCTGGCCTGCGGAGGGATGCCAATGAGATGCGCGTTCTGCGAGCAAAATGCTCAATTCCACGACAGGGTGACCGGGCATTTTCTATGCCCGGAACACGCCCGGCTGGAAGTAACTGAATCGGATCAGCAAAGAGGGAGCCTGCCATTAACTATCCGCCGCGCCACCCCGGCCGACCGTCACGTGATTGAAAGGTTGATGCTCTATTTCTGGGGTGAAACAACGGTGGAATGTTTTGACCACGAGTACGATGTGCCTCATCTGCCGGCATTCCTGGCCTGCGATGATGGCAAGGTAATGGGCCTCTTATCCTACTCGGAAGAAGAGGCCACGCTGTACGTGGTCGCGTTGAACGTGCTGCCACAGGCCCAAGGCCGGGGCGGCGCTCAGGCATTGCTGGAAGCGGCCCTGGCCGAGGCTCAGGCCCGGTCGTTGGCGCGGCTGATGGTCTCCACGACGAACGATGACCTGCCTGCACTGTACCTTTATCAGCGGTTCGGCTTTCGGATCGTGGAAATGATACCCGGATCGCTGGTGAAGCATCATGGCCGTGAAGAGTCGGGCTTCGCCGGCATCCCGGTACGGGACGAAATCCGGCTGGAACTACTGTTGACAAAAGCGGACTCTCAAGAATGTTTCAGTAAAAGGGGGAAAAACAATGCAGTGGCCCTGGCAACGGAGGAAAAAATCCAAACGAATCGGACTGGCCCTTAGTGGTGGGGCAGTACGTGGTGCAGCCCACCTGGGCGTACTGGAAGTACTGGAACGGGAGGGCATTCGCCCCGATTGCGTGGCTGGCACGAGCGCAGGCTCGGTAGTCGGGGCAGCCTATTGTGCGGGCATACCGCTGGATGATATCAAACGGTTGGCCTTGCGCCTGCGGTGGTCGGACATCAGCCATATCACTCGCCCCGGACTGGGCTTTTTCGATAACCAGCCCCTGGAAGAATATATAGACAGGGTCATCGGCGGACGCCGTTTCGACGAGTTACTCATCCCCTTTGCCGCGGTGACCGTAGACCTGATGAGTGGAAAGGTAGTGGTAATCAACGAGGGTCCGGTAGCCCCGGCCGTGCGGGCCAGCTGTGCCATCCCCATCGTCTTCACCCCCGTACTGCGCGGAGACCAATTGTTGATAGACGGAGGTGTGCTCAATAACGTGCCGGTGTCGGTAGTGCGGGCTATGGGAGCCGACTATGTGATCGCCGTAGACCTGGTACCTCCCGTTGAGCAACCCGAGCAGCCCCAGACCGTCTTCGACCTGGGAATTCTCGTTTTCTCCACTTTGCTGCGCTCTGCCTACAGTGAGATACATACCGCCGACTGCCTGATCGTGCCAGACATCGGGCACTTCTCCTGGGCAGATTTTTCCCAAACGCTGGAGTTGATAGCCAAGGGGAGAGAGGCAGCGGAGGCTAAGATCGAACAGATCAAACGCGACCTGGGAAAATAGGATAGAAAAAAATAATCGCCCGTCTCAGTCAATATGGGACGGGCAATGCATATAAGTGAATACTGTGAGCCGAGATCATGGCAGAAGGTATCTGACAACGCTATCGGTCGCTACTACCGATCTGCCCCTGCCAGCTACCTCGCTATGTGCCGGTGCATTTTGCAAGTGGTATAGATAACCCTCATTAAGCAATCCTTCACCAGCCATGGCCTCAAACCCATCAGTACTAGCGGACAACACAGGACCCATAAATTCAGCCTTTTGACGAGGCAACACGGGACCTTGTATTTCTTTTCCTCGCCACCTTTCCCGATAGCTTACCTGCGAGGCTGCTGGCAGGATAGGAACCCCTTGCCTGTTCAGTTCCAGGGGTTGCCAGAGAGCCAAACCCAAAAACGCGATCGCCAATCCCACCACCACGGCATTGGACAACAGGCGAGGCCACGTCCAGACCAGGAACGCACTCCGCCTCTCCCGTTTCTGTTCCGGCAAGCGAGCGAGGATCCTATCCCATACCTCAGGCGGGGGATTTTGATGGGCCAATGCCCCCCACAACGACCGTTGGAGCAAATCCATCAATTCGTGATCCTCGGCCATCCCCTGGCCGCACTCGGGGCTTTCAGCCAAAGGGTCGTTCAATGCTTCGGGATCAGTATCTTTTCTTAACCGATTACGCTGGTTCACTAAATTACCTTTATCAATCAGTCGCCAGTTCTTCTCAGAATGAGCCAGTTCTTTGTTAAAGATACATATAGCGCGGGCAAAAGGTTCACCACAAAGTAAGAGACGCGTTCGTAACGCGCCTCTTAATATGCCCCCTTACCGAAGATTATATTGGGAATGGTACGCAGCAGGATTTCAGCATCGAGAGTCGGTGACCAGTTCTCGATGTAATAGATGTCCAACAGACACATCTCGTCGAAAGTAAGTTCGCTACGCCCGCTGACCTGCCACAAACCGGTCATCCCAGGTGACACTTCCAATCGCTGGCGTTGCCAGGGTAAGTACTCAGCTACTTCCGAGGGCAGCGGCGGTCGTGGGCCTACCAGGCTCATCTCTCCCCGTAGAACATTGTACACCTGGGGTAATTCGTCCAGGCTGGTACGGCGCAAGAACTTCCCTACGCGAGTCAGGCGGGGATCATCACGGATTTTGAACAGTGGCCCGGTAGCCTCGTTAAACGCCCGCAGCTCCGCCTGCTCCTCCTCGGCCCCGACCCGCATCGTGCGGAATTTATAGAGCTCGAACTCCTTCCCACCTTTACCTACCCGCACCTGCTTGAAAAGCACAGGGCCAGGGGAATCAAGCTTGATGGCCAAAGCGATGAGAAGGAATAACGGCCAGCACAGGACCAAGCCCATAAGCGAGATACTGAAATCGAGAGCCCGCTTAGCCGCCAACTTCCAACGAGGGATAGCGATCTCCCTGACCCCCACCAGTGGCACGCCGCCCAGGTCATCCACATCTACCTTGCTGAGAGTCATTTGAAAAAGATCAGGCACCAGACGAGCCCGCACCCGTTCCCGCTGGCATTCGCTCATAACGCTGATTATCTTACGGTGATACATCCAGGGCAGGGTGATGATCACTTCATCAATATTCTCTTGCTGGATGATACGCGCCAAGTTATCCACCGGGCCCAAGGCTTTGAACCGCCCGATGTCCGTGCTCCCCTTATTCGGATTATCATCAACAAAGCCAACAATCTGATAACCCAGGCTGGGTTGGGCCACGATGTTGCGCATCACGGTGCGGCCTACACTACCGGCCCCTACTATCAGTACCCGGCTGACACCAATGCCTCGTCTGCGCAGATGACCAAGCACAGCCCGTAACAATAACCTGCTGATACTGAGCAGCACCACAATCAACACGGTAGCGTAGAGGAAGATCAGGCGCGAGTAGGAAAGGGATGGATAAATATAGTTAGCGACAATCATGATCACCGTACCGGAGGTGGTACCATTGAAAATGCTGAATACCTGGTCAAACCAGGACGTTCGCCGTGCTGGAGCGTACATGCCCTCCAGCCAATACGCGATTAAGAGGATCAAAGTGAACACTCCGGCAGCGGGCAGGTACGTTGTATATGGCACAAAATAGGCTTCCTCTACCGGGCGCAATAGCTGCCACTCGTAACGCACCCAATAAGCCAGGATAAAACCCAGGTTAATGAGCAGTGCGTCGCTCAGAAACAGAGCGATAGCCACCCATCGCCAATACCGGTTAAACACGTTCTGTCCCCCTTGTACCTAAGAGCATGTCTGAAAATTCGGACTTCAAGCCTTAATAGCCACAGAAGCACACAGAAATTTCAGTGCAATTCTGTGTGATTCTGTGGCCGATTCCCGCCTAGACCTCGGAGGTCTAACCGGGGTCATTTTTCAGACACTC
>JANLFX010000166.1 GCA_024653325.1 Anaerolineae bacterium | reverse complement strand
TGGGGATGGGTGAGGTAGGCACTGCACGGCAAATCTAACAATGTCGAGATAGTTATCTCTGGTTAAGATTGGTAGTATATGCAACTCTTGTAACATTATAGCCGAAAAGCCAGACAACGGAAGTAAATCCGACGTAAATTCGCTGTAAAGCCTGACCGCCGCTTAAACAAAAAACCTCTCCAAAGGGAGAGGGAATCGGTCAGGGATATGAAGAAACTCCCGTTCTCTACTCGGTGTCCTGCGCTGGTGGGGAGTCCTCGGCTGGGAGGTAAGGCAGCAATGGTGGGGTAGCGGTCTCATCGCCTATCGGGATCACGGGCACTGCGTCGGTTAAGCCTTCCACCGCTTTTTTCACACTGCGAATCGCTCGCTTGACCGGCTGCTCGCTGAATTGTTCTGTGAAATCGGCGGCGGCTTCCTGCAAAGTGATGTCTTTCCCAAAGCGTTCACTCAAGTAGTAGCGGTGATCCATGATCCACAGGTATAGGTCGGCCTCGGTACGATGCGGAAAATCGGCCAGCACGTTCTGCTCACGGATGAGGCGCACGATAGGCAGGTACAAAGTATCGTACCAATGGGCGACGGCTTCCTCCCAGGAGATTTCCCGCTGCTGATCGAGGCCCATGAAATAGCGGTGAGTGGCGATGTGCTCAATCAGAGTGCGGTAATGCCCTGGAGTGGAGAACTCGATACGCTGTTCAGGGCGCAGCCGATCGAGACCGGTGGCTTCCAGAAAATCGGCGTACTCCCCTTTGATGACCAGGTTCTCCAGGCCCAGGTCGGCCTCCACAGGCACCCGCGTTTCGAGTTCGATGACTTCGGCGTCTATGAATTGCACGCCTCGCTCGCGGGCCACGGACACGCGGTGGTTGCCGTCGCGCACAAAGTAGATTTCGCCCATTTTGTACAGTTGGACCGGCGGCAGGTTGATATCCTGGTAATGCGCCTGGTCAACCCGCATCCAGCGGTCGGCGGTATACGTCTGGGTGGGCAGAAACGCGCGGTCGAAGTCCTGATAACGGTCCACGCTACCCACAATCTGAGTCACGGGCACGGCCTGAACGCCCCGATAAGTCTGTCCGCGTACTTTGAGAGCAGCTTTCACCTGATCGAAGGAGAGCAGTTCATTGTTATGGCCAAAAAGTAGGGAAGCGATTTCACCCAGGAAAGCTCGCCAGCGTGCATGGGCGAAGTCTGCCTGCACCTCGGGTTGAAATCCCCTATCCATCTCCAGCCTCGATATTCCTCCAATTGATTATCTGATAGCCATAGGTATTTACCACTTGCGTGTGGCGATACATGGTGCGAGTGATGGTCTGCGGACTGTAAACGTGCTGGTGGCCGTGGATCAGGTAACGAGGATGGTAGGCTTCCATCAGACGTAGGAAAGTGTAGAACCCCGTATGGCAGCGATCGGTACCGTCGTGAATGCGATAGGGCGGGGCGTGGGTGATCAGGATATCCAGGAAGCGGCCATAACGCAGCCGGTTCCACCACAGCGCTGGGGCCATCCGTAATGCTTTCCAACGCATGTCCCACTCGGTGTATTGATGGTGGTCCTGAGCGTTGTAACGCATGGACCCTTCCAACCCGCCGATCAGCAGGCCTTTGACCCTCACCACTCGTTCGTCTACGTTGATACAACCTTTAGGCGCGTATTGAAATATGCCATCGGAGGTGAAAGTCCCCTGGTCGTGATTGCCACACACGTAGAGCAGTGGCACATTAAGCATGGTGACGATGAATTCCAGGTAATGGGGCGGCAAATCGCCGCAGGCCAGCACCAGGCCCACATCGCCGAAGCGCTGTTTGATGGACGCGCTGTAGATAGTCTCCATTACCCGGTCACTGACACTCAGGATTTTCATCGGCCTCTATCACACAAGGACGTGGCTCTTCACCGCCGGGCTGTCTGTTCCCGTCGGGCGAAGTCAGTATAACACGAAACAGGAGTGGAGTCAATACTCTACACCCGGATCAGACGCAGCGCCAGTTCGGCGGTGGTTTCGGGCTTAACCTTGAGATCCATTTCCATCAGCCGGCCTTCCTCGTCAATCCCGAAGTGACTGCGGATGATGCCCATGGTGGTCTTGCCATACATTTTCTTCTCCCCCCAAGCGCCGTAGGCCTCGGCCACCTGGTGGTCTGGGTCCGAGAGCAGGATGAAGGGCAGGTTGTGTTTTTCCCGGAATTTGACCAGTTTCTCTGGCGGGTCGGGGCTGATGCCGATGACCACCGCCCCCTGTCCATCAATGTCGGGATAGACATCACGAATAGCACACGCCTGTTTGGTGCAGCCGGGGGTGTCGGCTTTGGGGTAGAAGTAGAGTATCACTTTTTGGCCCCGAAAATCGGCCAGGCTCACCTGCCGGCCGTCGTCGGCGGTGAGGGTGAAATCGGGGGCCATGGTGCCTTCTTCGAGCATTGTTCTTACCTCCGAGATGTTCTTGTACGAAATCCAGCTATTCGAGTAACGCTTGTAGCGCCGCCGGATCGGTAACCGGTGCCCGGCAGGTCATGTCCGCGCAGACGTAGGCTGTGGCTCGCCCTTCAATCTGATGGCGGCCCTGCAGCAGGGGGATGACTGGCGCTTCGGCGTCTGGTGCGCCCAGGGCCACGACCTGGTGAGGGCGATAACCGCTCCTGCATACCTCCAGCAGGGCACGGGTGTCCGCTGCCTCGGGATTGCCCACGATGGCAATCTCCCGCGGATGCGAGAGGGCGTAGTCCAGGGCGATGAGCCACTGACCAAAGCCCAGCGGATAGCGCGCCAGCAGCGGTTGCATCGGCTCCAGACTGCGCTGGGCCAGCTCGGCGTAGCGTGGTTCGCCGGACAAACCCGAGAGCTGCAGCAAGACGAAAGCAGCCATGGCATTGCCGGAAGGGACGGCGTTATCCTGTACTTCTTTGAGCCGGATGATAAGGGCCTCGTGATCGTCGCTGGTGTCGAAGAAGCCGCCACTGGAGTCGCTGAAGTGCTCCATCATCAGCCCGGTCAGCTCGTGGGCGGCCAGATACCAGTGAGGCTCGAAGGTGGTCTGGTATAGCTCCAGCAGCCCGGCGATGAGATGGGTGTAATCCTCCAGATAACCGTTGATTTTGGCCTCGCCCCCTTTCCACGTTCGGTACAGACGGCCATCCTCGCTTCGTAGCTCGCGTAACAGGAAAGCGGCGTTGCGCTCGGCAATCTGTTGATAGTCCCCACGACCCAGGGCCCTGGCGGCTTCGGCAAAGGCGGCCAGCATCAGCCCATTCCAGGCGGTCAGCACTTTCTCGTCGCGTCCCGGATGCACTCTTTGCTCACGAGCGGCGAGGAGTTTGCGCCGCGCTTCGCTCAGGGCCGGGCGTTGATCCAGGTTGCCGACGAACTCCAGGATGTTCTTGCCCTCGAAATTACTCCCTTCGGTCACGCCGTAAGCGGCCATGAAGGTCTCTGCCTCGTCGCCCAGGACCTGGCGGATCTCGGTCGGTGTCCAGACGAAGAATTTGCCTTCTTCGCCCTCGCTGTCGGCATCCTGGGTGGAGTAGAACCCGCCCGCGTCGTCGGTCATCTCCCGCGCCACGTAGTCGAGGATCTCCTCGGCGATGGTGCGGTAAAAGGGTTCGCCGGTCACCTGCCAGGTATGCAGGTAAACGCGGGCTAGTTGGGCGTTGTCGTAGAGCATCTTCTCGAAGTGGGGCACCAGCCAGCGGTTGTCCACGGAGTAGCGGTGGAATCCGCCGCCCAGTTGATCGTACATGCCGCCCCGGGCCATCGCCTCCAGGGTCTGGATGACCATTGGCAGCGCGCTCTCATCGCCCGTGGTGTGATGATAGCGCAACAGGAACTCAAGAACCATCGGTTGTGGGAACTTGGGCGCGTCACCCCATCCGCCGTGAACCGTGTCAAAGCGCTGCCGGAGATCATCGAAGGCAGTTCTCAGCGTCTCACGTTTCACGTCTTCACGCATCACGTCTTCACGTTTCACGCCCTGGCGCTCAATGACGGCCACCAGTTCCTGGCTACCCTCGATGAGCTCCTCACGGCGGTGCTGCCAGGCGTCGGCCACGGCCAGCAGTATCTCGGTAAACGAGGGCATGCCGTAGAGCCGCCTCGATGGGAAGTAGGTGCCGCCGTAGAAGGGGAGGCCATCGGGGGTGAGGAATACAGACATGGGCCAGCCGCCACTGCCGGTCATGGCCTGCACAGCGCTCATGTAAATGTGGTCCAGGTCGGGCCGTTCCTCGCGGTCCACTTTGATGCTGACGAAATGCTCGTTCAGGATGGCCGCCACTTGCTCATCCTCAAAGGATTCGTGGGCCATCACGTGACACCAGTGGCAGGCCGAATAGCCGATGCTGAGGAAGATGGGTTTATCTTCTCGTTTCGCTTTTTGCAGCGCCTCCTCGCCCCAGGGATACCAATCCACAGGATTGTCGGCATGCTGGAGCAGGTAAGGGCTGGTTTCGTTGGCTAAATGATTGGACATCATCAATCCTTTACCTTTCAAAGATGGGACCGGATAGGTCGCCGTCGTTGTTGTAGCCACGGCGCTCCCAGTAGCCCCGGTAGTCGGGGTCGTCCGAGAGTTCTATCTGGGTCACCCACTTCACCCACTTGTAACCCCATTTGGATTCGGCCACTACCTGGAAGGGGAAGCCGCGTTCCGGGGGTAGTTGCACGCCGTTCATCTTGTAGGCCAGCATGATTTTGTTCTGGCGGACGTAATCCAGCTGCAGCGAGGAAGTGTAGCCGTCGGCGGCGTGGAAGATGACGGTGACGGCATCGTCCTGGACACCGGCCTGGTTCAACAGGTCTTCTATCAGCACGCCTTCCCACAGGATGGTGGCGTCCCAACCTTCCACGCAGTACAGGGTGACTACTTTGCTGTACTGTTTCCGGTCTAAGTATGTAACAAGAAGTTTCTTGCACTTTTGCTGCTCTTGTGGTAAAAAGAG
>JANLFX010000165.1 GCA_024653325.1 Anaerolineae bacterium | reverse complement strand
GAACTGGCCGTTATGGTGATGGCATTCATGGCCGTTTACTTCCGGCTGGAACGCCGCTACGTAGTGTATGAATAGGAGGCGTGGTGATGAAAATTTACCCTGGCCTGCGCGCACGCAATACCCTCCTGGATTTGGTAACCTATCTCCTGCTCTCCCTGGGCGCCATTATCATGGTGCTACCTTTTCTGTGGATGGTCGCTACCTCGTTCAAGTTGCCGGCTGATCAATATACGAAGACCTTGATCCCCAATCCAGCCACGCTCGACAACTTCAAGGAACTGTGGCAGCATTTACCGTTCCCGCGCTTGCTTTTCAACAGCCTCTGGTTATCTATCCTCTCTACCATATGGGCGCTTTTGCCTTCGCTGTGGTCAGGTTCCGCGGCCGAAACCTGCTCTTTACCCTGCTGCTAATCACGCTGATGATCCCCGGGCAGGTCGCGCTCATTCCTAACTTCATCGTGTTCAAGTGGCTTGGCTTGGTCGGCACACAGGTACCGCTGTGGTTGCCTTCTTTCTGGGGCGGCGCTTTTGGCACGTTTCTGCTGCGACAGTATTTTCTGACCATCCCCCGTGAGCTGGCCGACGCCGCCCGGGTGGACGGGGCTTCGTTGATGCAAATCTTCTGGCGCATCTACCTGCCCTTATCCAGACCGGCTCTGGCGGCGCTGTCCATTTTCGTCTTCATGTGGTCGTGGAACGATCTGCTCCATCCCCTCGTTTATCTGCCCACCGACATGCAAAAGACGACCCTGACGGTCGGACTGGCCTTCTTCCAGCAGCAACTGGTCATGGGCGGCAAATTCACGGTGTTGATGGCCGGTGCGCTGATCAGCATCCTGCCGCTCGTTCTGGTTTTCTTCATCGCTCAGAAACAGTTTGTCGAGGGCATTGCCCTGACTGGAGTCAAAAGGTAGGTGAACCATGTCTGAAGTCAAAGTTGCCATCATCGGCGCTGGCAGTGCCGTATTCGCCACCGAGTTGATGACCGACATCCTGGCCACCCCGGCGCTGAAACGCGGCACCTTCGCCCTGGTGGACATTGACGCCAAGCGCCTGGAGCTGGCCCATCAGATGGCCGAGTTCCTGATCACCCACAGCGGCCGCGATTGGACCGTCGAGGCCAGCACCGACCGGACCAAAGTCCTGGCCGGGAGTGATTATGTTATCAACACCATCGAGGTGGCCGGCCTGGCCAACGTCCGCCACGACTATGAAATCCCGCTCAAGTACGGCGTGGACCAGTGCATCGGCGACACCATCGGCCCCGGTGGGTTGTTCAAGGCGCTGCGCACTCTACCCGCCTGGCTCGAGATCCTGGCCGATGTGGAGCGCCTGGCCCCTCGCGCTCTGGTGATGAACTACACCAATCCCATGTCGCTCACCGTCCTGGCCGGCTTGCGTGCTTCGTCGTTGTCCATCGTTGGGCTGTGCCACTCGATTCAGCATACCTCTCACCAACTGGCCAGCTACCTGGGCCTGCCCTACGAGGAGATTGATTGGCGGGCGGCGGGCATCAACCACCTGGCCTGGTTCGTCCAACTGGAGCGGGATGGTGAAGACCTCTACCCGCTGCTGCGTGAGCGCATCCAGGACCCGGCTATCTACGAACAAGACCCGATCCGTTTCGACATGATGCTGCACCTGGGCGCCTTCTCCACCGAGACCAGCGGGCACGCCTCCGAATACACTGCCTATTACCGTAAACGCCCGGACCTGATCCGGCGCTATACTCGCGCCGGGTACGGGGGTGAGAGTGGCTTCTACGCCAACAACTGGCCGACGTGGCGGGCCGAAGCCGACCAGGAGATCCGCGACTACCTTTCCGGTAAACGGGAGTTCGAATTCCGGCGCGGCCCCGAGTTCGCCTCGTACATCATGGAGGCCATGGAGACCGGTGTGCCGGCCGTTATTTACGGCAACGTGCTCAACACTGGCTTGATTGATAACTTGCCCCAAGATGGCGTGGTCGAAGTAGCCTGTCTGGTGGACAAGAAGGGGGTGCAGCCGACCCACTTTGGGCCCCTGCCCACCCACCTGGCAATCCTTGACGCACAACACATGGCCTTTCACGACCTGGTCGCCACCGCCGTGCTCGAGCAGGACCGCGAAGCAGCCGTCCATGCCCTGATGGTAGACCCGCTTACGGCGGCGGTCTGCTCTCTGGCCGAAGTGCGGCAGATGTTCGAAGAGATGGTGGCGGCACAACGGGACTACCTTCCGGAATTTCTCAAGTGAAACTTGGCGAATGAAACGGTTGCTGGTCATCGGTGAACTTAATGTGGATCTCATCATCAGCGGCTTGCCTTCGCTGCCTGTGTTGGGTCAGGAGTTGCTCTGCCAGGACTTTGAAATGACCTTGGGCAGCTCCTCGGCTATCTGTGCCAGTTGGCTGGCCGCCCTCGGCGCGACGGTGGACTTCTGGGGCAAGGTGGGCTGTGACCTCTATGGCGAGTTCGTGGTCGGTGAGCTGGAGCGCCGGGGCATCGGCACAGATGGAGTGATCCGTGACTCCAGCATCCGCACCGGCGTGACCGTCTCCCTCTCCTATCCTCACGACCGGGCACTGTTCACTTACCTGGGCTCCATCGCCGCCCTGCGCCTAAGCGATCTGCACCTTGGCCTCCTTTCTCGCTATGACCATCTGCACAGCGCCTCGATTTTTTTGCAGCGGGAGCTGCGCCCCGGGCTGCCCGCCCTTTATCGGGCGGCCAAAAAGGCCGGGCTGACCACCTCCCTGGACAGCGGCTGGGATCCGGAGGAGCAATGGGGACGTGATGTCTTTGACGTGCTTCCCCACGTGGACTTTTTCTTGCCCAACGAGACCGAGGCCCTACACTTGACCGGTGCGAACGACATCGAGGAGGCTGCTACAGAGCTAAGCTGTTACGCGGGCACTGTGGTCGTGAAATTGGGCCGGGAGGGGGCTCTGGCCTGCACCGGCGGACAAGTTTGGAAAGCCTCTGGTTTCAAGGTAGAGGTGGTGGATACCACCGGCGCAGGCGATGCCTTCAACGCCGGCTTCCTGTACGCCCACGTCATCGAGGGCCGTCCTATCCCTGAGGCGCTGCACTTTGCCAACGCCTGCGGAGCCATCGCCGTTACCATTATCGGCGGGGCCACTGCCTTACCCAGCGCCGCCGAGGTGGACGCTTTTATCGAGGAGTGGCAATGATAGACTTTCACACTCACCCCGTGCTGGTAGAAGAGATGGTCGCCCGCCATCCGGAATTGGAACGAGTAGCCCGGGAGGTCTTTTACATCGGTAACCGTTTTCAGCCCTTGCGCATCTTCCTGTTGGAATTGGACATCTCCGGGCTACAGCGAGCCGTGCTGTTACCCATTGAAACAACCCGCACCCGCGGGATGCCCATCTATACCAACGAGCAGATCGCCGAACTGGCAGCGATGGCCCCGGATCGGTTCGTGGGTTTCGCCAGCGTGGATCCCACGGTCTCCGCTGCGCCGGATCACCTGGAGCGGGCCGTGGCCGGGTTGGGACTGCGCGGCCTCAAGCTCTCTCCACCCTCCCAGGAGTTCTACCCTGACGATCAGCGCATCTATCCCCTCTACGAACGGGCACAAGCCCTGGGCATCCCCATCGTCATGCATACAGGGATGAGTTGGGAGCCGGGGGCCCGGCTGGACTGGGGCCATCCCCGACGATTGGAGCCGGTCCTGGCTGATTTCCCCGACCTGCGCATCGTCGCCGCCCATTTCGCCTGGCCCTGGTCGCTGGAAGTGGCTGCCCTGGCCTTGAAATATCCCAATCTATACGTGGATACGGCGGCCCTCTACTACGATAACCCCGATGATTTCATCGCCAATCTCTTTGTTCATCAGGTGTCCCTGACGCTGATCGAGCGCAGCCTGCGCCACCAGGTCGTCTTCGGCTCCAACTACCCACGAGTGGAGATCAAAAACATGGCCCGTGCCGTACGTCGAGTGGGGCTCAGCGAGAAGACCCTGATGATGATCTTCGAGACAAATGCGCTGCGATTGCTGAGGGAGGTGGGCGGATGATCGTCAAGCTGGAACAGATCACCATGCAATCCCACGCAGGGCAGGAACTGGTGGACATCACTTCTGAGGTGGAACGCATCGTGACCGAAAGCGGTGTGCGCAACGGTTTGGTCAATGTCTTCACCAAGCACACCTCGGCCGGCATTGTGGTCACCGAGGGGCTGGAATGCCTGGAGCAGGACGTGATAGAGCACCTGGAGCGACTGGCCCCGGATCATCCCGATGGATACGGTTATCACCACAACCGCTACCTGGATTTCGACGGACGATTGGGATTCAATGCCGGGGCACACCTGAAGAGTATTCTGAGCGGTTATTTTGCTTGCTTTCCTATTGCCGAAGGACGGGTGGTGAAAGGCGGACGTCAGCGTATCTACTTCGCCGAGTACGATGGGCCGCTGGCGCGGGAAGTGGTGGTACAGGTGCTGGGTGAGTGAGGCAGAGGACCATGCGCAGTGAAGGAATCACAAGCACGGTTCGGGAGTGGCGGCGGGGCGGGTGCCCGCCCCGCCGACCATGACTTAGCCGTAGGCTAGCCAGCGGACGCCAGTCCGCCGCGCCGTTAGGCGGGACGCGAAACGTTCCACTTCAACGGCTGTTACACGAAAAGGCCCATTCTTACTTGCGCAGAACAGGCCTTTGTGGTACAATGATTATCCAAGCGCGTCCTGTCCGCGCCGCTTTGCCCCGCTGGCTGCTTGTCACAGCCACGGGGCTCTTTTTATGTAACAAGCGCCAAGCCATCAAGCGGATCGCTCATGGCTGGCGCTTGTTGTGTGGCTTCAATCCTTTTGCGTACTGGTTTACCGTGCCCGCTGCGAGGTCTCAAACGGGGGTACAGGGGGGCAGCCCGCCTCCCTTCGACAGAGCTTGTATACTATACATGCACCTTACCAACACGAATAGCATTTGACACCGGCCAA
>JANLFX010000164.1 GCA_024653325.1 Anaerolineae bacterium | reverse complement strand
TCTGATGGGCCAGCGAGACAAGTGTCGCTCGCCAGCTTAAGTTTACGGAGATGATATGCAACCAAAAGGCGCACAAATTGAACTTCTGTACAGATTGCCTTTGAATTCCTCAAGATCGGCGACGGAGCCGGCAGGTCCACTAATGAACTGCCACCCATCAAGCAGTTCCTGCCAGGGTACGTTCTCGTAACGCACCTCGTAGTGCTCCCCCACGTAGACCGTCGTCCCGCTCTCATCAATCTTCTTCATCCGCTGCCCATCACCGTCGTACACGAAGGTGGTCACGGTGTCGGAGATGACCTGAGTCAACCGGTTCTCGGCGTCGTAGCCAAAGGTCACCACCTGGCTGCCTACGGTCTTGGTGATCAGGTTGCCGGTGGGACCATAGTCGAACGTCCAGCCCTCTGAGGTGCCGCTCACGGCGTGGGGGCGAGGGTCATTGTATTCCAGGGTCAGGCCGTTCTTGTCGGTCGGGTTGCCGATGTTATCGTAGCCGTAACTGCGGGCGTAGCTGCCGCTCACATTGGTCAGCCGGTCCAGTTCGTCGTAGGCGTAGGTCAGGTTCAAGCCACCCACGCTGTCCACCATCGTTTGCACGTTGCCCACGTTGTCGTAGGTGTAGTTCAGGTTCTGTAACCCACCCGTGGTGACGATGGACTCCAGCCGGAAGTTGGCGTCGTGGTAGCCGTAGGTGGTGGCCAGCCCGTTGCCCAATTCCAGGCGGGTGGGCTGGCCCAGGGCGTTGTAGTCCAGGTTGCCCACGTAGGCGTCCTGCCCGGCCATGCTCTCCAGCAGGCCCTGCTCGTTGTAGGTGTAGGTGACGACTTCACCGTCGGGGTAGGTCATGGTGCGCACGCGGTCCATGGGGTCGTAGGTGAAGCCGGTGGTGTAGGCCACCCCGTCTATAGTCCTGGTCTCGGTCAGTAGGCGGCCCTGGACGTCGGAGGTGTACTCGGTCGTGCCCGAGGCGTCCGCCATGCCGGTGCGCCGCCCCTTGCCGTTGGAGCCTGCATCATAGATATAGGTCACCGAAGGGTCACCGTTGGAGTAGCTCTTGCTCACCAGGCGGTCCAGGGCGTCATAGGCAAGGGTGATCACCGTTCCATTGGCATCGGTCTGGGTCTCCAGGTTGCCATCCGCGTCATAGGTGTAGCTCCAGTGGCCCATGTCCGGGTCGTCCATGACCAGCTTGCGCCCCAGGCTGTCGTAGGTGATGACCGTGCTGTGGCCCAGGTCATCCTCCACGCCGGTCAGGTTGCCCAGCAGGTCGTAGCTGTAGTGGGTGGTGGCGTAGGGGGTGGTGGGGTAGCCGTCGGTGTACTCGTCCACCTGCACCGTGCGCCCAAAGGCGTCCCGGCCGTAACCCCTGTAGTGGCCGTTCTCGTCCCGTACCTCCACCCGCTCCCAGCCGCTATAGATGTATTGCCGGTAGGTGCCGTCTGGATTGGTGACCCTGTCCGGCCGCCCCAGGGCGTCGTAGGTGGTTTCGGTCCACCATTGGGCCGTGTCGGTGTAGGGGGCCGAGACCTTCCACTGGCGGCCCAGGCCGTCGTATTGATAGTCCACACGGATGGTCGCGCCGCCCTCCCCCTCGGCCGTGGTGCGCACCAACTGCCCCAGCCCGTTGTAGAAGGCCGTGCTGTCGTAGGTGCTCGCCGCGCCGTAGGCCTCCTTGCGCCGGGTCTGCACCTCCAGGCCGGAAGGAGTGGCGCTGTAGACGTATTCCACCGTAGGCGTGCCCGAACCGTAATCCAGGGGAGCCCACACCTGGCGCAGGCGGCCGTAGAGGTCGTATTCGTAGTGGGTGGTCTGGCCGTTCAGGTCGGTGGCCCATTCCGGCAGGCCAAAGCGGGCGTCGTAGTGGGCGGTGGTGACGAAACCCGGCAGGGGATAGGTCACCGTTTCGGGGAAGGTGTGGTAGGTGGAGTCGTAAGTGGTCACGGTGGTGTGACCCCGCCCGTCGGTCACCTGGGTCACGTTGCCGTAGGCGTCGTGGTCGTACTCCGTCACCAGGTCGTTGCCGCCCACCAGGTCCACCTGCACCAGCCGGGTCAGATCGCCCTTCTGCGGCGGTTGGTCCAACGTGGTGTGGTGGTCGTAGTAGTACTCGGTGCGGGCCACCGGACTCTGGGTGTAATTGCGCACCTCTTCGCTCTTGGGGCGGTTGACGATCCAGACATCGGTGTTCACGGTGTATGCCAGCACCCGGTAGCGGTCGTCGGTGGTGGTGTTCGGATCGCCCGGCTCATAGAGCTGGATCAGGTTGCCATAGGCGTCGTAGAGGTAGGACACGTGGAGGGAAGGACTGGGGCCGATGGTGGTGACGGTCTCCGCCAGGTAGACAAAGTGGGCCCCACCGCCGCCGGGCTCGTACTGCCAGATGTTTTCCTGGGTGGATTGCCACGTGCCCTGGCCGTCGTACTTTTCCACCCGCTCCAGCCGCCCCTTCAGCGGCTCTTCGGCAAGACCCTGGTTGAAGTGGAACATGGAGAATTCGTCGTTGGGCAGGGTGACCACCACCCAGTCGTGCCCCCTGAACTCGTCCCCCACCACCCGGGGCGTGCCGTAGCCGTAGCCGTACACGTGCTCCGTCTGCCCGTCGCCGACCGTCCGCTGCACTACCCGCACGCGCCGCACCCCGTCTTCGAGCTCGATGGAGTCGTACTCATAGCGGACCCAGGCCCCATAGCTGTTGCGCCCTTCCTTCAGCCGCTGCCAGGTTGAGGTCTCGAGTTGGTCATCGTAGTAGGTGAAGGTGGTGGTGATGAGGGGCGTGTCCCCCTGGCTGCCCAGTTGGGTGATGCCGTCCAGCAGCAGGCACTGCGCAACGTAGGCCTCGCCCCACCCATTTTCGTGGTGATAGTCGAAATCGTACCGGCGCACCCGTTGCCCGTCCACCCGCACCTCGATGGCCGCCAACTGTTTCGTGAAGAAGAAATGCTGGATAGAAAGGAGCGGCCCCCAGGCATAGATGTCCGGATAGGTCGCTACTTCCCGATCCTGGATTTCGAAAACCACCTCTCGCTGAGGGGCCAGCCCGGTGAGGTCGTTGCCGGTGTAGCGGATGCGCTGCAGGTAGCCGGCCCGGTCGTACTGGAGGGCGTAAGGGGGATCGTTGAGCCACTCCTGCTCTTTCTCGTACTCAAAGATCATGTAGTTGCCGTGCACGTCGCGCACACGGTCCAGGTTGTAGCGGTAGGTGTGCGGTTCGTATCCGACTCCCGGCACCCACGTCAGGGAGTTCCAGGCGGCGTCGGTGTTGTAGCCAAAGCGATACTCCGTCCCGTTCGTATCCGTCACCACCCAGTACTGCCCGCCGTCGGCACCGCTATAGCCACCGGTGTGCCTGCGGATGCGCCAAAAGGTCTCCTGTTCGGTGAGGAAAGAGTCGGGGCCATCCTGCACCAGTGCGCTGCTGACCCCGTTCAGCACCAAGTGGAAGGTGTCGTCGTCGAGGTCGTCGGGTATGCCATTGGCGTCGCGGGCGATGTAGCTGGCATCCAGATTGAAGCCAAAGCCCACCCAGCCGGCCTGGGCTTTCCATCCCTGGTCGGCGGCCAGCGAGGAGTAGCTCAGGGACAGCTCAGGCTGCATACCCGCCGTGCCTGGCGCCACCTGGATGGGATACACAAACGTGGAAGCGCCTGTGAAGAGGTCGGTCTGGAAGCCGGCCACCGTGGCCGGCGGGGCCGGCACGGCCCCCTGCCGCTCCGCCTGGGCCGTAGCGATGGCGTAACCCGAGAAATGATCCAGCACTGCTGTGAGCCGCCTGGCTTCGGTGTCCACGGTGCTGCTGATGGCCTGCCACTCCTGCAATCCCTCGTCCCAGCGGTAGAGGGTCATGGTATCCTCCACCGTGGGAGGCACCGCCAGACTGCTGTAGTCAAAAGTGAGAGTCACCGGCTGGGAGAAGGCGGTCACCGGCTGGCCGCCCAAGGTCTCGGCTTCCAGGTCGAAGCGGGCCAGGGTCTCCTTCGGCTGGGGGTACACGGCCCGGTACGGTGTGTGGGAGGCCAGCACTGTCTCCGCCACCGCCCCTGGCGAGAAGGTGACCCGCGTCCGCCCATCGGTCGAAAGCAACTCACCGCCCAACGCTGCGTCAATGTTCTCCGCAACCGTGGCCGTCTCCTCGGGGCCTGGCGTCACCGTCACCCCTGCGATCACCGTGTCCGTCAGAAGCAGGGGTGGCTCCCCGGCTATGGCGTTGCCGTAGTACAGATAGTAGCCTTTATCAGTGTTAGTGATAGTGGCCTGTAGGGGGAAAATGACTGTACTGGTGGGGCTGCCCATACCCTGCACAGCCCGGGGCAACTCCTCCCATGCCGCGCCGTCCCAGTAGGCTACCCGCAGGTCGTGGTCGTCGCCGCGTAGCTTGCCATCGCCCACCAAGGTTGCTGTGTCCAGGGTCAGGCCCAGCGGAATAGTCACGCCCGGCGTGTAGCCCAGCGGCTGGCCGACGGCCACCGTCAGCGGCAACCGGTAGAAGAGGTCATCGTCCCACCAAGTGAGCTCTTGCTCAGGTGCAGCTTCAGTGGCGGTGATGTAGCCCGTCCGCGTCAGGGTATCCGTCCCGCCGGGGCCGCTGGCAGTGAGGGACACGGTGTACACGCCAGTGGTGGTGTAGACGTGGGTGTGGGTGACGGCAGACGTGGTGCCGGTGATGTTATCGCCGTAGTCCCAGAGGTAGTCGGTCACCTCGCCCGTAGTGTTGTTGCTGAAGGTCACGGTCAGGGGCACGGTGCCCGAGAGCGGCTCGGCGCTGAAATCGGCCACCGGCGCCGCCGGCCCTGCCCCGGTGACGGTGATGTACCCGGCCTTCGTCGCGGTGTCGCTCTCACCACCACTGCTCACCGTCAGGCTCACGGTGTAGACGCCGGTAGCCGTGTACACGTGGGTCGGGCTCTCCTCTGTGCTCGTCGCCCCGTCGCCAAAGTCCCACGCGAAGCCATCCACCCCCACC
>JANLFX010000163.1 GCA_024653325.1 Anaerolineae bacterium | reverse complement strand
CGGAGAGGGAAGGGGAGGGTGAGGGAGGGGTTAGGAGAGGTCAAAAAGCCCGAATGTAACATTGTCGAGCTACTTACAGGTTTTTGCGCATAGGTACGGCTAATTCCAGGCCACGGCGCTTGAACTCCTCTATCACGGCACGGCGCAGGTCGTTCTGAGCGGCGAACCACACGTCATTGGGAAAGTAGCACTGCAAAGTGAGGTCAATGACGTACTCGCGCACACCGGAGACGAAGACCTGAATGTCTTCATCTTGCACCCGCTGTTCCTCAGCTTCGGCCACGGTGCGCATCGCGTCCACTGCTTGCTTCAAGTCCGCATCGCTCGTCAGCGAGACGGTTATATCGGCGCGCCGGATAGCGTTCACCGTGTAGTTGATTACCGGTGTGGTGGCTACTATTTGATTAGGCATGATCACCACTGGCCCTTCAAAAGTGGCGATCTCGGTGGAACGCAGGCTAATGCGCCGTACTGTGCCACTGTATTCCCCGACTTTAATGGCATCACCGGGGACAAAAGGGCGATCCAGCAGGATAAGAATACCGGATACGAAGTTAGCAGCCACATCCTTGACCGCGAAACCCACCGCGATGCCGATCACGCCAGCGGCGGTCATCACGCTGTAAAGTAGCGAGGTTAGCTGCAAGATGGCAATGGTGGCGATAGCGCCCAACGTGATCAGCGTGTAATTTGCCAGGCGACCCAGTGTCCGCAACTCACGCGGGTCAATCTTGATTTCATCGGCTTTTTTCTCGAGAACGACCAGCCGGCGATCCCCGCAGCGGACCAGAATGTATACCAGCACCCATACGGCCGTCACGGCCAAGAGCCGGTACAGAAGCTCAATTTCCAGAAACGACTGAATTTGGTTGAGCAGGAAAACCATAATAATCTCCAGGAGAAGTAGAGAGTTGGAGGTTAGAATGGCGGATTCCCCGCCCGGCGCAGGATGGGCCAGAAGTCGAAGTCGCTCAGTTTGAAGAAAGTCAGGTGGATGGCAGCGAATCCCAGGTTGAGCAATCCGATTGCCAGCCAGGAACTGGGTGCTGCCAGAAACAGCACGTGGACGACGAAAAACGCTCCCAAACAAGCCCGCACAACAATAGCCGCAGCCACGATGGCCACGTTGCGTTTGGTGTCGCCAAAGGCCATGAGATAAAACAGGGCCGGGATGGCCAGGAGAAGGCCGCACAGACGTAAGATCAACCGGTCGCTGGAAACCCCCAGAAACGCGGCGGTCTGGGTGGGCAGAAAAAGCAGCAACGTAGCCGTTGCCCAGTCGAAAATAGCTCCCAGCAGCATGGTCATACCAAGAATTTTGAGGTTGCGTTCGAGTTGATTCATGTATCTGCCCCCCAGTTCGCAGAGTTCCCTCAATTCCAGGAATTAATCCCGTCATAATTGTGCACAGTTTCGCGCCAACGCAGGCGCTCTATTCGCCAAACAGTTCCACAATGTCGAGTTGGGCACTGCGCTTTTCCCCCGCCCCCAGCGCCGCATAGAAAACCTCGTCGTATTTGCGGGTCTGCACGACGATGGGCATGGGCACGGCGTGGCCCATCAGCAGCACCTGCTCGCGGGTGTCCAGGCTTTCCAGGGTGCCGCGCAAGAAACTGCGCCCCGATACGCCAGTGAGCACGGCTTCGATGTCTCGCTCGTCGGTGAGTTTGCCGGTGATGCGTGTGCCGAGTTGGGAAAGCACCTCACTGTCAATCCCGCTGGGCCGCTGGTCCACCACGGTGAGAGTGACGTGGTATTTGCGCAGTTCGCGGGCGATGACGCCGAAAATCGTCTGTCGGCTGACCGCCGGATTCAAAAATTTGTGCGCCTCTTCGATGGTGATCATCAGCGGACGCGGCTTATCGGCGGGCGATTGGGTTTGTTCGTAGCGTTCCACCTTCTCGCGGTAAAGGTGCCGCACCCGGCGGGTAACGACGTTGGCCACCAACATGTGATCCAGCGGGTGATCGTAACGCCCAAAATGCAGGATGACATGCTGGCCTTTGTCCAACGCGGCCACCATCTCATCAATCACACTGAAGGGGGCTTCGGGCACCACGTATGGCCGGCGCTCGATGCGCTTGAGATTGCGTTGCAGGGCCGAGAGCGAGCCTTCGTGAGCACCGTACTGCTCGCAGAAAGCTGAAATGTCGGTGGGACTCATGGCCAGAAAGCGGCTCAGCCAGTCCGCGCCATAGGCATCGGTCAGTAGACCGACATTGGCCTCGGCGGTGGCCCGCAAGTTCAATTCCTCGGCCAACAGCAACACGTCCTCGGCCTCGATCTGGTTCAGCCCGATTTGCAGGGTGACATCCACGCCGCGACCGCCCCGCGCCTGGGCTTTCTCGTCCAGCGAGTAGACCAGCAGCTTGCTGCCGAACAGATGCTTGAGCCCTTTGACAAACACCCCATCCTCGGATTCCTTGCCGAAGGCGTATTCGTCGTGCATGTCGAAGACCAGGTTGACCGCCAGGCCTGATTCTATCACCCCGCACAATAGCAGGCGTACCAGGAAGCTCTTACCCGTGCCAGACTGTCCGAACACGCCGTTGGAACGCTCCACCAGGCGGGCCAGGTTAATGCAGATGGGAATATCCATGGTCAGGGGCTTACCCATAGCGAAATGGGTTCTGTCCTCGTGGCCAAATACGGCACCGAAGTCGCTTTCGGTAGCCTCGTGCAGTTCGGCGAAGTGCATGGGGATGGTACGCACTGGTTGTGGCGGTTCCAGGTCTACCAGGAAATCGGTATCCGCCCCTCGGGGCATCATCAGCATGGGTTTGACCTGCACGGTAGCGTAGGTGGTTGTGCCCCGCAGGGCCTGGGCGATGAAAGGCGAGGCCTCGCGCGGCGGGTCAGCCAGCAACGCCGCGTCAGTGGCCCGCAGTTGCATGTCGCTGATCAGACTGAAATAGCGGTTCCCCTCTCCCTCGACGACCACGAACTCGCCGATGCGCATTTCCTCGGTGGACACGCCGGGGTCCAAACGCACGGTCAGTCCGGCGTTAAACGCACCGTCGGTAACCACTCCCAATCGTTTACGTGCCATTTTCCCTCCTGCAGCACGAGCCTAACTCCGTGTTACGGTTCGATTCCGTATAACACTGTCATCATCCGGTCGTAATCGTCCCGCAGCAACGAGGTGACCTGGCGCGCGGCCCGTTCCAACCAGGCAGCATCATGACCACGGGCGCGGTACACCTGGCGGATGTGAGCAGCCAATAATTGCTCGGCGGGAACCTGGCCCTGGGCGTCCAGCAACAGGCGGAAATAGACCAGGCGCTCGCTGAAGCGACGCACCTCATCGGACGTGCATTCGTGCACGTCATAGTGCAATCGCGGGGGGTGGGGCGGCAGGTGTTGGCGGATGCTTCCGTCCTCAAAGCAGCCCACTAACACGACGGAGAACTCGGTGTGCAACACACGGGTGAGCTGGGGTTGCCTGGCGTAGACAGCCTCGTCGTAAACCTCATCGCTGGCGCGGGGCACGGCCCGTCGTCCCGGATCAGGGCTGACGGTGGTACCGAAAGCGACCACCCCATAGGCATAATCCTCGCCGCCCAGTTGTACCTTCACCAGACTGCCCAGGGCGGGTGGCTGGTGGAGCGTCTTACTCACGGCCACAAAGCCCGTCGTACTGGTTTCCACAATCTCGCCAATCCTTTGGGATTTGGTCATTGTCCCATTGGTCATTGATTCATCAGTCATTCACACACCTCTGCTGCGTTTGCTGCGGTCTTTCGCCGAGCGGAGAGGCGTCATTCCTCGTCGGGCCAACGCTTCCTCTACCAGTTGCTCAACCACACGGCGCTCGGCGGTATTGATCACCGCCTGCTCGTGAGCTTCCATCAACACAGGCGGATAGGGCGGGTAGTCACCGCTGCGCTGGCACTGATCGTACACCAGTGAGTGTACCAGGTCCAGCATCGTCCGGTTGGTCGTCACCCATTCGGGAGCCTCGATGCGCGCTATCTCCCCGCCGACGTTGAGATAAAAGAATCGCACGCGATGCTCTCTGTACTCATCCAGGATGGCCGAGCGGCTGCAAAACAGATCGCTCCGCTGCCCCTCAGCCAATACCCCGGCGAAGAGATGTCGGTCCCGCATGGTGCTCAAGAAACGGCACAGGTCCTGTTGGGCGATGGTTAATGAACAGTGATCGCAACGGGCCGGGTCGTCCCGGCAGAGGGAAACGCGCAGAGCGTTGACCACTTCCTGGCTGTCCGTGTAGCTGATGTAGCTGGCGATCGGCACCTGTGCTCTGAGGAATTCATCCAGGCAGGAAAGGAAGGGGTTCAAGAAGGCCTGTTTGGCTTCCGGTTCGTCTTTGCGTTGCAAGGCCCACAAAATGAGCGTGCCGTCACGCAGGGCCACTGCCGGCAGGCTGGCCAGGCCCAGGGCCCTGCGCAGGGCACACATTTCCTCAACAGCCATGCGCACGCCCAATCGCTCGCCCTCAATGGGCACACGCCGCCCGCCGGGGTCAAGATACAGGTCCGCGTCCTCAAAATACAGACAACCCGCCGAATCGAGCTGGGCATCGGGATATTGCCCATAGGTGATGACCGCGTAGCCGGTGTTGATGACGTAAAAGCGGAACGGGCTGTGGCGATCTGGGGGGATAAAGGACCCATCAGCGGCCACCACACTGAAATTCAGAGGCGGCGGTGGCGCGGCGAAAACAGCATGGAAAGTGTTTACCGGTTCGGCCACCAGCCAGGGGAATCGTCTCTGGCGGTCGCTGAGCACACCGCGCAGAACGGCAGGATCGGCAGTGTACAGCATTTTCTGGGCCTCGGCCAAAAGACTGGACCGGGGCGCGGTAGCCGCCAACTCCGCCATTATTTCTACCTGTTCGCTGATCGGACCAAGTTTCAGGGGCATGGCGCACTCCCTCGACCTACTCGGGATGAACCCTTGCGTTCAAGTAACATATTCCCATTCATCTCCGTAAACTTAAGCTGGCGAGCGACACTTGTCTCGCTGGCCCATCAGAG
>JANLFX010000162.1 GCA_024653325.1 Anaerolineae bacterium | reverse complement strand
CACAACACCCCTCCCTTACCTCGGTCAAGTTTTCTGTCGGCAGGCGGGTGACGCACGAGTTGCTAGGGGAAAGCTTGAAGGTTTCCGTAGAAACCACAGAGAGGATAGAGGTGGAGATCCGACCGACACGGATGGCGGCAGTGGCTGTAGTAGTTCCCGTGATCGTTATTTCAGCCTACCATCCCCAAATACTCCAGTGGTTCTCGCAAACATTTGGACCTGCAATTGGGCGGGCGCCGGCATCGCCTTAGCGCGAGGGAAAAGGATTTCCAAATAAAAATCTAGGGGTGGAGGTACAAGAATGCAGGAACTGTGGGATGAAGCAAAGAAGGATTATGAAGCTGGCAGGCACGAGGAAGCAGTAAGGAAGTTTCGAGAGATCATCAAAATTTCCCCTGATGATGCTCTTGCTTATCAAGAGCTAGCCAGAGGACTCGCTGCTATAGGGCACTACGGTGAGGCTGAGGTGGCATCCCGCCGAGCTCTGGAACTGGATCCAGAGTTGGCAATACCTCATTCGGTTCTAGGGTATATCCATCTGAACAGGCAGCAATACAAGGAGGCCGAGGCTGAACTCAAGAGAGCTATTGAGCTTGACCGGAGTCTGAGCAGGGTATATGCTAATCTCGGCTGGCTCTATTTAAGGCAGGGACAGTACCAAAAAGCCGAGGTAGAATTGAGCAAAGCCATTGAACTTGAGCCAGATTGGGCTGAACCATATTTTAACCTAGGTTATCTTTATATGAAACAAGGGCGAAACCGCAAAGCAGTGACTGTTCTGGAGAGGGCGATTGAGCTCAGGCCCGATCATAGTCTTGGTCACTTTAACCTCGCATCTGCCTATGTCCGACAAGAGCGCCTTGAGGAAGCTATCAAAGAATACAGGAAAGCATTTACGCTAGATCATTCACTCAGGGCGCTGTGTGGGCTGACGCTCAGCCTTATTTCCAAATACCGAATCCTGTCCTCCTTATTCCTCGGCGGGCTGCTGCTTATGTCCTTTATAACGCGTTCCTTTTGCACCTTACCAGTGATAATCTTTATTGCAGGATATCTTTTACTAGGCAGTATACTCGATTTTCAGTCTCAGAAGCGAAAGAGAGGGGCAGTAGTACTTCTGCTCCTGATATTGTTGTTAGGGTTGTACGTCTATCATCTGCTCTATGGCCTCTAAACGCAAACCGCAATGGAAATCAGAAGCTGCTCAAAGATAGCATTGAATACTATGAGCCGAAACCCAACACCCAGGCCGCACTTCTTCTGCTCCGGCGGTGGAGGTGACCGATGCCACCGCTGGCCTCGACCGGGCCGAGTTCCCGGCGACGGTGAGCGCCGGTGGAGTGTACACCACTTCCGGGCCGCAGTTCGCCCACCCCTACACCTTCACCTTGTCCTCGACCGCAGAAGGCGTTTACCAGGTGGCAGTCTACGACCGGGCGGGGAACGACGTGGGAGTGCTCTTCACCGTCCCCGCGCGCAGCGGCTCGCTCACCATCTCCGTGGCCTGGAGTGGGACTGACCAGGGCTCCGGCGTCGCCAGTTACGACGTGCAGGTGAAGGTTGATGACGGGGGATGGACGGCATGGCTGACGGACACCACTGATACCGAGGCGGTGTACTCCGGCGAGCTAGGGCACACCTACACCTTCCGCGTGCGAGCTACCGACAACGTCAGCAACACCGGCGCGTGGGCCGAAGCGAGCACCGTCGTCGTGCAGGTCACGAAATACTACACCTTTGGCGACCGGCGAGTTGCGACGAGACGGGAGGGTGTGGTATACTACCTGCACGGGGATCATCTCGGCAGCGTTTCACTCGTTACGGATTACGTTTCAGAGGTCGTGGCCCGCCAGTGGTACTACCCTTATGGTGAGACGCGCTACACCACCGGTGCTCTTCCCACCGACTTCACCTTCACCGGGCAGCGGGCGGAGGCCGGCCTTGGCCTGCTGGACTACCGCGCGCGGTTCTACGCCCCCGTGCTGGGGCGCTTCGTCAGCGCGGATACGATTGTGCCTGAGGCGGGGAATCCGCAGGACCTTAACAGGTACGCCTACGTGCGCAACAACCCGCTGCGGTACACGGATCCGAGTGGGTACTGCATCCCCGGTGTGAACTGTCCCGATGACCCATCAAGACCTGCCTGGTCTCCTCCCTCTGGCTACCGGCCGCAGAGCACAGAGGAGCAAATTGCGCTTCTAGGTTGGGTGCAAGCGCAAATAAATCTGGAGAGAAGAGAAACGGGCGGGACAGTTGTCACCTCGCTGATGCAGCAGAGTCTCAACCTCGAGTTGTCCACGCTGATGAAATACGTCTCTCCTGAGAAGGCGGAGCGGCTGGCCTGGCAGGGAGCGATGATGGGCGCGCCGTTCGCTGCGGCTGCGGTTGGATCACTTGCCGGTGATGTGGCCTTGTCACTCAGTGATTACATCTTTGAATTCCAGTATGAGGTAGTACCTGGAGCAAAGACATTTGTTGACTGGCCAAAGTTTGGATTATCAGGCCCAACCTACCCCAATTTTCCTGAAGCATTTGAGTCCGCGATGAATAAAACACCGCACATTCACTTCAACCTGACTGGTATCCGTGATGTGAATGAGGCTTTGGAACTGGGACGTACTCTAGGCTGGGGGCCTGGCAATATGACAAACACTGAACTGTACTTGATAGTAAACAATCCAGACTGGTTTTCAAAAACCACATTTTACATGGATAAAGCTCCTCTGTCCCCAGGAGAGGTGTCGAAACTTTTTGGAGGACCATGATATGTCGAACTCACATCTTGAGCTGGTTAGGGAAGTTACAGCTTTGAAAGGATACTCTTATCGAGTCTGGGAGTACCATGCCTCTCTCTCCGAGTTGACAGTACGCGCATATCGTCTTGACAAGCCCAAGCACAACATCCACATAGTCTTTCAAGGTGTGGTTTACTTACAAATGCCTATCCATTGGAAGGCGGGAGATCTTAGGCTTGGTTCAGAAGCTGAACTGCGCGAGGTAACCAAGAAGATTGGACTAGGCGAATTTGACCCAGACAAATTTTTTAAGGCTGACACGTCAAATGGCGAAGTGTATGTGCTCGGTGGTGTTGCAGCTATCCTTCGAGATGTGGAACCACTATATTGATAATTACCGGAGTCCCTGGAGGTAGTTCGTAGGTTGGGTTAAGATGAGGCCGAAACCCAGCACTTCTGTCGACCGTGCCATCACCGCCAGCGGATGATCAAGCGGATAAGCGGATGACGCTCCACCGTCCGTTTATCCGCTTGTGTTCGTTGCTTTCCGTGTGTAGACTGCTGACCACGTGAACAACACCGGCGACTGGGCCGAGGCAAGTACCACCGTCGTGCAGGTCACGAAATACTACACCTTTGGCGGACAACGAATTGCCCTGCGCCAGGGGGATGTGGTATACTACATCCACGCCGACCATCTTGGCTCCACCAGCCTGCTGAGCGACGCCAGCGGCAACGGGATACCCGGCAGCAGGGTGAGCTACTACCCCTACGGTGAGACGCGCACCGGCAGCCTGGCCTCCCTGCCCACCGACTTCGGCTTTACCGGGCAGCGCAACGAGGGGACAATAGGGCTGTACGATTACCGCGCCCGCTTCTACGACCCGGTGCTGGGGCGGTTCGTGCAGGCGGACACGGTGGTGCCGGAGCCGGGAAATCCGCGGGACCTTAACAGATACGCCTACGTGCGCAACAGCCCGCTGCGGTACACGGATCCGAGTGGGCACTGGACTTTCGAGGAGAGTCCCGGCGATCCTTACATCTGGGAACGGGACAAGCCTGTGAACACCTTGATTCGCACTGCTGAGCCGATGGTCTTCTGGGAAGAGACCCAGGACGTGGGTGAATTGGTTGATCAAGTGATGTGGCACACCGTACCGAGTGGCATTGGGCAATATGGCAGTATCAGCAGTGGGTGGAACACCTTCGTAGGCACGGAGGTCTCGCTGGAAGGGGGATGGGTCTTCAACTGGCGCTCAGGCGAGCTAAGTTTCACGGCGGGTAACAGCATTGCCGGTGAGGTTGGAACTCCTAAGCTTTTCGGTGCAGATTTGTCAGGAGGGTTCTTACTGCCCATGGGCTATTCATCAAATGAGATGCTGCGAGGGCCATCGGTGGGCCTGGACTTCGCATTGCAGGCGGATGAAATCGCGGAACTTGGTCTGGAGGCAGGTGTAAGTCGGGAAATGCAACTTGTTGTTGTGGATCCATCTACCGGTCAGCAACGTCTGGTACCTGTTTATGATCCCAACTCGAACATGCAACCGTACATGTTCAAAATGGGTTTATCGGTTGGTGCGAACTGTTTGCCAAATGCAATTGAAGCATCTGGAAGCTTGGGCGTATCATATACCCCGTTTGTGAGAACAGTGCAACTATATCCATGGAAATGGGGCAGGAGAGAAAGCCGATGAACGCTACAAAGCCTCCCATGGTTATCGCAGCTATTATTGCAATAACTGCGATGTTACTGACATCTTGTGAATGTCCCCTATTGGTGCCTGAGATAGCAGTAGAGCTATCGGATCTGACGTTATGTCAGGAATGGGATATTGAGGGGGAGCCTGTCGTTCTACCCGACGTTATACCACCTGACGAGACGCAAGTATGTATTTGCGGTCATCTTGAAACAAACCATGATGTGCTACTGCAAGTCATTTGGGCGGGGAGAGGTGATATTTTACTTGCGCACCGGCAAGTGTTTGTCAGTGGGCCGCTGCTAAGCTGCATTGGTAGGGAAGAAGGCTTCGAACCGGGTAGCTATAGAGTGACTGTACTTATGGGAAAGACCGACCTGGGGCATCTAGATTTCTCAGTGGACGAAGAGCGATAGTCGGATACCTTCCTTGCGGCTATCATCGTGCCCGCGCGCAGCGGCTCGCCCACCATCCCCGTGGCCTGGAGCGGGACTGACCAGGGCTCCGGCGTTGCCACCTACGACGTGCAGGTGAAAGTTGACGACGGTGACTGGACCGCCTGGCTCACCGCCACCACGGCCACCGAGGCCGTGTACTCCGGCGAGCTGGGGCACCAGTACACCTTCCGTGCGCGGGCCACCGACCACGTGAGCAACACCGG
>JANLFX010000161.1 GCA_024653325.1 Anaerolineae bacterium | reverse complement strand
ATGAGGTGAGGTTCATCTTGTTGCCATTTATGTTAATCTAACATTGTCGAGATAGTTAAGGAACCGGCGTCAGTTCAATGGATTCGATGATGCCGGAGAACACGTTGCCGATCTCGGGACCAAGCAACCTCAGGATGGTGATTATGATAGCCAGAATACAACAGCAAAGCAATACAAGGACTACTGCCACCACGATGATGATCAGCGCTATGTTACTCTTTTTCGGCGCCGGAGTCTCTGGGGCTTGGTAACTTTCTGCCATTGAACTCACCTCCTCTTGTTGAAAGTGCGACACAGTTTAAACTGCACTTCGGGCCCGCTCTCGCCGCCACAGCCACCAGCCGATAATGAGCACACACAGAATCAACAGGATGGCCAACAAAACAGGGAAAAGCACGGCCAGCAGGGAGGTGATAGTGGACAGCAGGTCCTCGGCCGTGCTCACCAGAGCATTGCCCGCTCCTCCGGTCAGGCCGGTGATGGCCGGACGGGCCGTGGCCTTAACCGCGTGTACACCGCCAGCCAGGATCAGACCACAGATCAAAGCCAGGACAGGATGGATGTCGGAGATGACGTTGGAACTGGCAGCAAAGAGGATGGCCCCGGCTACGGGCCGGACGATGGTCTGGATCACATCGTTGATACTGTCCACGGCGGGTATCTTATCCACCAATATCTCGATGAGCAGCAGGATAACCAGCACACCGATCACCCAGCCGCTGGTCAGGGCATCCCACGGCTCGCGGAGCGTGATTAGATCGGTATAACGAGCTGCCAGGGCTACTACCAGCAGTGGGATATAGGCGTTCAATCCCGCCGAAGTGGACAGCCCAAAAGCAGCGGCCAGGTTGGTGAGTTCCTGCACGATGGCCATGCCTTTCCCCTTAAAAAGCGCGTAGATCAAACCACCTTAGTACTGGCGATGCGGTATGCCTGGCCGTAGGCATAGCCGTTGACCAGCATGGCGTAGAAGGCTGTGAACAGCACTCCGATACCACAGGCTATAAAACCGAGGCCGCTCACGATTCCGGCCAGCAGACTGATGACCAGGACGAGCAGGTACGTGCCGATGTTGTCTTTGACCAGGTTGAATATCTCGCCGAAGCGAAAGGCCGCACCCAGCTCCCAGGCCGTGGCATACTTGGCCGTAACTGCCGGGAGGACAACCATCAAAACCAGGCTGTAGAGCCAGCTCACACAGTTCACGCATAACCCACCAAAAGAGCCGAGGGTGTTTGCCACATCTTCGTTCTGGCCGGCAACGGACATTGCTCCTACGAGACAACACACGACGACAATTATTGGTATGCTGTAAACCAGCCCGATGACGAAAGCCATCAGCCCTTTCATGAATTTGCCGCCCCAGTCATCCCACTCGGGCAAGGGTAGCGGACGACCCTCCATGACATTCTTGACGGTTTCCAGCATGTAGCCCGTGGTAAAGAGAAAGCCAACGATGGGGATGAGGTTGATCACACCGCCGAGGAGCACTTTCTTTACCCAATCCTCGTCCTCGAAAACGTAGGTGAACGCCTTGCCAATGTCCATGGTTCTTCCTCCTTCTGCAAAGATAACTTAAACGAATTCCAATGGCCCGTCCGGCAATCCTTAGAGGCTGTCTAAAAATTCGGTTCGGCGACTAAAGTCACACCTGTAGGGCTTGCAGCCGAGCGTCCATCTGCATGGACGCGCTTCCGTCCGCGCAGGCGGACGGCCAGCCGGAGGCTCACCAGGCGTGATTTCTAATCGCCAGCCTAATTTTCAGACATGCTCTTATTATATCAGACTTCGGCTCCCATAGCAATGGTAAGACGGGATGACATCCCGTCCTACAAACCGACCACCAGGTAGCGGAACAAATTCAGAACAGTGATCTCGGCCAAAGTGCCCACCAGACCCAGTGTCAGGGGCAGAACCGCATCCCGCCAGGTCTCGGCCATGGCCTCACGGCGGATGATGATCATCACGATCATCGAGTTCACCAGGGTGAGCATCAACAGCACGCTCAGAACGCTCAACAAGGCCACCGGATACAGCAAAGCAGGGATTTGAAGTTGGACGGCATACACAATCACCGCCGCCACGGCCAGCATCAGTCCTAACTCTTTCAAACTACTGATGGCTCGCTGGGGTGAACTCTGTTTCCAAAGAGTCAGATTGAAAACCGGCAGGACGATTATGCTCATCGCCAGTCCGTTGAGCGCGCCGGTGGTCAATCGCAGCCAGTTATGAGGTGTGTACAGGTGAGGAGCATTGGGGAAGAAACTGAGGTATGAGTTGACACCGTCCACGCCCATGATCACGATGAACCCCACGGCGAGGATCAGAACGGGGGCGGGGGGCATCTCTGCTGCCCGTTGCCTTCTCAGCGCCCACATCATGGTGAAACCCACCAATGCGCCCAGATAAGTGCCTGTACAGCGGGCGCATAGCGGCAATTGCCGTCCGCCGAGAAAAATCGAGTGGTCCGGGATGCGGTGACAGATGCCGCTGCCGATCAGATCGGCCTTGTCCAGAGGATGCCAGGGCGGGGATAGAACAAACCCGGCGATAATGACCAGAGCCGCTATCAATGCTATCTGGTCCAGCCGGCTGCGCAGTATCGGCTGCGGTTTGTGATCAACGTTTTCCATGATTGAATCCTTTGCTTTTGCAGGTTATTATACACCCATTGCCAGCCCTCAGCAACCAGGATTTTTATCCGCTTTCCTCCACCGCTTTGAGCACCCCTAGGGCGTACAGAGTCAACCACTTGCTGGGCTCTCCCTTTTTCTCCAGATTGGCCTGCATCCGCCCGTAAGGGGTGCCCTCCAGCACCCATTTTCCCTCGGATGTCTGTTTCCCGCACAGCACAGTGAGGGCATCTTCCATCCGCTCATCGTGGTAGCCCAGCCGGGTCAACACCCACAGGCCGCGCAGGACGTGGTATCTGTAGAACCAGGGGAAGGACAGTTCCAGCCAGCCGGGGTTGATAACCCGGAAGCCATGGTGGTCGGCCCGGTAGAGGCGATGCATCAGGAGAAACTCGGCACCGCGTGCCGCCGCTTCACGTACCGCCGGCGGGCGCTTATCCTTCGGAATCTCGGCGAAGGCCTCCAGAACGCTGATAGCGCCGTAGAAACAGGAATGCTTGTCCCGCACGTGAGCCTTCCAGTAAGGACAGAGCCAGCCCCCGTCGGCGTGTTGAATGCTCACCAGCCAGTCCACGGCCCGCCATAAGCGGGGATCATCGTCGTATCCCAGGCGCAGCAGGGCGGCGACCACGTTTCCCGTCAGGCAAGAGAGGATGGACTGGTGGACGAGGTCGGCGACGAAGGCCGATTCCTCGGGCGGTTCTTTACCCTTCGCCCGTCTTTGCTGCACCACGCGGACGTACTCCTGCCGCGCCATTTCCTCACCGCGCTCGGCGAAGCCTCCTATTGGCTGCTGGAAGCGAAAAATATACTCCACAGCCCGCTGCACCCGTGCATCCTCGCGGCTCATCGCCAGGTGACCCAACAGCATCAGTGTCCAATAGCTGGCCTTGTACTTGGGCAGGTAGGGACTGACCGGGTCGCCCCAGCAGCCATCAGGGGACTGGCGGGCAAAGATGCGCTCCACCACCCGCGAGCGAGGAATAGCCGCGCGGGCCGCTTTGACCTCAGGGGAATCCTCGGACCGTCCCAGCAGATAACGCAGGGTCAAATAGCACACCGAAGGGTTGTCCGACTCCAGAAGCCAATCGGTCGGAACTGTTGCTAAAGCACTTCTCTTGTTTGGGGCCATTTTCGTCCTCCTCACTCACCTGTAGAACAGGCTGAAGCCTGTCTTACCTCAGGGCGCGGCAATACAGCCAGTAGAGCGCGGGCCGATAGACCTGATCCCAGGCCCCCACGTAGCGCAGCACACGTCCGCCAAACCCACGCTTGAAGCGATAGACGCCCCACAGCCCATCGTGCCGGTCGAGGAAGTGGGCTTCCAGGGTCTCCTCATCTTCGTCGGGAATGCCCCACAGATCATAAGTGCGACAACCATGACTCTTGGCCCACAGCATGGCCTGCCATTGCAACAGGTAATTGGGCATACGCTCACGATGGGCATCACTGGAAGCGCCGTACATGTACCACGCCTTATCCCCCCAGGCGAAAACCATCACCCCGGCGATGAGTTCGCCCTCGTACTCGGCCAGCAGCAACCGCCCAATGCCCCGGGGCACGAAGAGCTGGTAGACAGTCTCGTAGTACGCGCGGCTGTGCACGCCGAACCGGTCACGTTCGGCGGTAATAAGCATCAGACGGTAAAAAGCATCCAGGTCGTGCTCCGTGCCCGCGCGCACCGTCACCCCCTTGCGTTCGGCGAGGCGGATATTGTACCGGGTCTTGGATTTCATCTGCGCCAGGATGTTATCCGGCGCCGGAGTGAGGTCTATCAGGATGGTGCGCCGGGGCTGAATGGTCTGCGGGCTGGGACGGAATCCCCAAGCCTGCAACCGTTGAGCCAGGGCAGGACGGTCCTCTTCGTCAGGTTCGATTTTGAGGAAGATGGCCCGTTGTCGCCGACAGAGGTGATGCAGGGCATCCAGGAGCGCACCGGTCAGGGCATCGTCCGTCCAGTTGACCAGTGGGCCTTTTGGCACGTAGGCCACGCAGCCCAGGCCCAGGGGCAACGGGCGAAACAGCACCTGCGCCCCGGCCTGGATGCGATTTGCCTCCTCTACCAGGGCGTATCCGGCTTCCCAGCCAAAATGCCCTTTGAGCCGGGCCCAGGCCGTCGTTTGCAGGACGTGGCCGTTGGGCGCAGCGCGGACGAAGCCGTCCCACGCGGCGGCGTCTATCATCTCGCCCGGGGTAATGATTCGCTGTGGCAATTACACCTCCGGAAGTCGAATTTGATGGTCAGTCCTTATTATTGGACATTGGCGTTTTTGTCGTAGTGACGGCTTCAGCCGTCCAAGAGAGCGAAAAGCGGCTGAAGCCACTACTACGAATCCCCACATCTTGTGCTCTCCTCATCGCTAATCCCAAGATGTGGGCGCCTCGAAATTCGCCAGACTCCAGGTTTATTATACCACACCTGGACTGGATAAGCACATTGGCGAATGGGGTGCGTTTCAGGTTCAGGGCAAGTTTGTCCCGTAGCGGCCAACCGCTGCTGCGCCCTGAGCCCACCGAAGGGCTGCGCCCTGAGCGAAGTTGGGGTAGCCGCGCTATGGAAAGCGCG
>JANLFX010000160.1 GCA_024653325.1 Anaerolineae bacterium | reverse complement strand
TCAAAGAACTGTTTCAGGCTCGCGTAGTTGCCATTCACCCCGTAGTAGTTGTAGTATCCTCGCAACTTCGCGTTCAACTCCCTGAACAATTCTCGACGACCATAACGACACTTCACCCGTTTTATGCTGGATCAGGTTCGCTCCAGCCAAGCGCAGCCCCTCAGGCAACTTGCTTAATGTGTAGACGGGGAAAGCGATCTCTCGTGCCAGATCTGTCACTGTGCTGAACGATTTGATAACCGCTGTTGGCTCAGGGCCATCTCGCCCAGCACCCACGCCGCAAAAGGTGGGCATTCCACGTTCGGGGTACTTGACAGTCGGCGGGACAGGTGCCCCGTCGGGGAGGAGCAAGAAGCCTGCATAGACTTCACCGAGCGGGAATGTTTGAGGTAATGTCGCAGATTGCTCCAAAGAGGATTCCCCGTTGAAGGAGTATAGCCCCTTTAGCCTATTGAGCGGTGACAGCAAAACGGTGCCCATCGCCGCCAGAATTTTTATGAAATCTCGTCGCGTTAGCATATCTTGCCTCCTGGAATAAGGTTCATATTGCGTCAAATGTCACTTCTTGGTTACTTGGCCCGTTGTAGCATCCATCAACCAGTAATCACCTCCTTTGTCCTTCAGGAGCACTTTATCTGCTGTTGCCCATTCTACTGGAACGAGCAGCCGCTTATCCTCCTGAAGCAACGTTACCCGTTCCAACGTGGTGACATCCACACGCATTATGGATGTAGAATCCGCCCAGTCTGTTGAGCAAGGTCGGATCGCTAACGCAAGCATAATGGTAGTGCCATCCGGCGACCAAATAATATGGCCGGCTTGATAGTCCTTTCCTGGATCCAATTTTGTCTCCCGCTCGGCCCCCGTTGCCAGATCCCGTATGACCAGCCCTCTATCTCCATATCCGATATAGGCAAGCATCGTTTCATCGGGAGATAGTGACAACCACAACCCAACCGACGGCACAATTTCCCTGACACTTCCATCGCTCAGATCCACTCTGCGCAGATCTGACCCGTTCACAAACACCGCGCATCCATCTGGAACGGGTTTGTTTGTAATGTACAAGTATCGCCCATCGTGAGACCAATGCAACGGTTGGGGAATCGCGTAACCCAACCCCCATTCTGCCCATTCATCCACTATTACCCATTCAGTAGTACCATCCCTTTTAGACACTTTCAGCTGTGTATAGTAACTGCTGCTGACAGCCGCACCACTGATAACAGGCAGTGCTACTATCACCTGCGCTGTCCACTTCCCATCTGGCGATGTGGAAGACCACATATCTACCCGGAAATCTGTGAGGTTTGGCGTCGCCGTTGGTGTCCCAGCAACAGTAGATGGCATAGCCGCCACTTCTTCGGTTAGTGTCGGGGTAACAGTAGGAATGATCGGTGACGTAGCAGCTGGCGCAGGGGTGGGAATGGGTAAAGGCGTCGCTGTGGGCGCAGGCGTCAGCGTAGACATAGGTACACAAGCGGAAAATAGCAGAGTAGCAAGTAAAACAAAAATCAATGTTCGTCTCATCGTTCGCGTTCTCCTTTAGCAGTCATCGCCGCCCAACGGCACCGAGCTCAGCCGCTGCGACCGAGGCGGCGAAGCCGCCGAGGGAGCAGTCGGCTGGAGCGAGATGTTAGCCGCAATCGGTCTTCCCTGTGCCACCTCAAGGGTAGTTCCTCATCACCGCCGGCAGATAGACCCGATACAGTTTGAGCAGGGCAATCCCAACAAAGTTGCTCGTTTCGTTGTTGTAGACGTGGGCCTTATGTATAGCGATTCGGTACTCTCCTGTCTCCGGCGCGACAAACTCCACCAGTTCATAGTTGTTGTCCCAGCTAGCCGACCAGGCACCGGACACCCACTCCCACCAACTCCCGTTATAGTACTGAACCCCCAGGTTCAAGTCGGTATCCAAACGGTCGAAGCTGTAATTGTTGCCAGGAGAATCGGCCCGAGACCACCAAGAAATAGCAACACGGATATATTGACCGGCGTCCGCATTGAAGTAGCGATACAGGTAGTCACCTTCTGGCACACCGCTGGTTCCCGATCCCCACCAGCAAGATTCCTCACAAGGGTCAGTTGCAGAGGTGTTGCGATTCTGAGCAATATCGTCGGCAAAGGCGGCGTTGATAGCACCAGCTCCATCTCGTAATTCCTGGCCGGTAGGAATCCCTGTAGGGCCGACAATGTTGTGAGTAGCCGAAGCCATAATAATCGCTCGGCTGGCTTCAGGCCAGGCCGACAAGGTGCTATCTCGATCTATCAACAAAGCAGCCAGCCCTGCCACTTGAGGGGCTGCATAACTGGTACCACTTTCTGTTACGGGGCTGTTTCCAGAGCTGATGGCCGTGATATTTGTGGCAGGAGCCACGATCTCCGGCTTTTCTCTGTCTCCGCCTGCCGGATTGATATAGGCGGAAAAACTAGCTATTGTATCATCTCCCCATTCTACGGTATTATGGTCGTCGGTGCCTCCAACCGCAAACACATTCCATCCCTTGGCAGGCGAACCAAGGCTGCCACCAGTGTTGCCAGCAGCTTGAGCAATGAAAGCAAACTCTCTTCGAGCCCAGTAGTCGAAAGCCCTGTCAGTCCAGTGGAGATCGTTGTCTGTCTCCCACACGTAGCTAATGTTTACTACAGGAGCAGTATGGGGAGACTCGACTGCCCAACGAAGTGCAGCCACTCCCTCTTCTTGCGAAGCCATCCCCGGCCAACCGGTGCTATCAAAACCTGCATCCAGCAGCGTGGCTCCCGGCGCTACACCTCTATAGGTGGCGTGATCACAAGCAGCTACACTGGCTACTCGCGTATTATGTCCTTGAACCCCTTGAGGTGAGTTGCGGGTATCGGAAATGTCCAGACAGGTTACATTGGGATCAATATTGCCGTCTTCGAGGATGGCAATGGTGACCCCAGAGCCATCGAATCCACGGTCCCACACGACAGGCACCAAGTCAGTGGGAATGGCAACATCTGTCTCTTCCTGCCCCCGTTCCTCGATCAGGTAAATCATTCCTACATCATCGCGTTGAGCCAATTCCAGGATCTGGCGCTTTGTTAGTCGGGCTGTCACCGAGGGCAATGCGCCGTAGGTAGTCACTTCAACCCCGCGTCGTTCCAGATGGGTAACCAGCGGCTCAATCCGCACCGCCGTATCAACCGCACTCAACCGGTTGTATTCGGCTTTGATGCGGGCTGCCAACTCGGGATCTTCCACATCCCACGGCTTGCCGGAACGGGATAACGCTGCCTGTGCCTCGAGATGCCGGGCCGCTACCGCCGCAAAGAGATCTTCCTGGCTGCGTTGAGGCTCGCCGGCCACCCAAATAGCAACCGGCAAGACCTCATCATATGTCGATCTCTTGCAATCGCCTGTAGAGCGCCGGTTCCAGCCTACCATACCGCTCCAGGTAGGCCTTCTCCTCAGCCTCTCGGACGGCGGCCAGGTCTTCCTCGACACGGCCATTGTCCAGGTCCACCAGCAGGCTGTAGAATCGTCCCTCGGGTCGGGTGTCTAGTACTGTTACCGCCTGGAATCTGCGTCCCAGGTTTGGGTATACCCTCGGATAGTCGGTGACAACGACCAACTCCTGAGCCGAGATGCCTCTGCGTTGAGCAATGTAGGCCAAAGCATTCCGGACTGCCTCCGATGGCCCCGGAACGGGTGAGGAGAGGGGAGCGGTGTGGGCAGGGGCGAATCAAACGTCCCAGGAGTAGGCAACGGTGAGTTGAAGAAGGCAAAAGAGGCTTCTGCCTGAACGAACGGAAAGCTGTGCAGAGCAAAGACTGCAAGACCCAAGGCAGAAAAAGCCAGCAGGATATTGAAGGCGATTCGTCTATTCATCTATTCATCTTTTCCTCCCTTTGGATATACCGTGACGTTCAAGGAATATAGCGTGATTGCGATACCACCGTGGTTTCTTCAATAACTAATGCGAAATTAATGGTTGTGCTCCATCGGCCTACTTTCTGTATCTTGACCAAATGGTAAGGGGAAGATACTCGAGTTTCCCCCGTAGGCCTCCCCACCAGTGCGTAGATGGAGACCGCATTACCTTGTCGGACTATCCGCTCAACGCGGATACCTTCGTGGCCTGTGGGCTGCCAGCTTAGGAAGACCACCGCAGCGAAAAACCTCTCGTAGTCCACCTCACGAAGCTGCTCTAGAGCCTCAGGACTAATCCAACCATCCAGTTGGCTTGCCTCGTCTGTGCTGGCGACAATTATCAGGCCGGATTCCCTGGTTTCATACTTCGGGCTGTAGTCGGCTTGTTCGATAGTTTCGAAAGGGAGTTCCTCTTTCTGCGGGGTACAAGCGCCAAGCAGCACAACTGCTAGAAATAGAAGGTAGTAGAGAACTCTCCACTTGCGGGATCTTGTGAACATTTGAGACACTCCTTAATAGCAGGTCTTTCTGTTTTCAAGGCCAAGGCGATTGCGGCTAACGGCCTGCGCATCACCTGCGGCGAGCCGCGAAGCGGCGAAGCCGTCAGGTGGATGCGCATGTTAGCCAGCCCGTTCTTGGTATGCAAAATTACGCCACCTGAAAAGATTGACCAAGTGGCTGGAACTCAGCAACTTCTTGCCTTTCTAGCTTCTGCCGAATCTGCTCAAAGTATCTAACTGTCTCAGCGGAATACAGCCGTTCACCACACCGCAGACATACATCAGCACGCACCTTGAGCACTGCTGTATGGATACCACCTTTCAGTAGTTTCTCCACTTCCTTTTCAATCAGTTCGCCACCACAGACAGGACACTTATCAAAAGGTTTCATTTTTTTCTCCTAATACGCCAATCAATCCACCGCTCAGGATCAGGTCGGTACACTGTGACCAACACCGCCCATTGGGTTGCATGATTGTAAGCCCAAACACTGTGAATCGGTTCCCCGACAAAACTGTCACCATAGATCAGGCAACTTGGATAAGGTCCATCGGTCGGATAATCTTCGATGATCTCACCATGTAGAACACTGAAGAAGATTTCATCGAAAGACAGATGGTCTGCCTGTGCTTCTTCATCAGCGTGGTCGGTGATACGAATACGATTGTAGCGGATAGCGTCAATAATGTCTTGAATGTCCACAAGATAACCTTGCCAAACGGATTCTGCTTATCATTGTAGCGCGATGCAGAGAAAATCGCAAAGGGCCGCCCAACAACGGGTTGCAGCCGACTCGCCTCCGCTTCGCTCCGGC